>NZ_KV821921.1:0-85638 GCF_001815785.1 Corynebacterium sp. HMSC056F09 | reverse complement strand
AACCGCCGACACCAAACAAAACAAACAACTAAATATATCTCACCAAGAGCCTAGACACACCATGTCTAGGCTCTTGGTGCGTTTTCGGGCCTTCGCATCGCACCCCAAGCAACACTGGGGGCGAGTATACGTGTCGTTGAAGGCAACCTAAGCCAGTCGCACAGCAGTGCTGCCATATCCGGCAGCCGGAAGCGACATCTAGAAAACCCAAAAGCACAAACCCGAAAACACAGACCTGCGTGCTGCACATCCACGTCTCCACGTCTGCGCTTATAGACCGCAACGGATCCGAGCACGAGTCATACGCGCTAATTATCTCAAGCACAAAGAATCCACCGCCGCCCAAACAAGCAACACAGCTTTGCCGGCTGAGGACACTCATCCCCGGACCATTTGCAGGCTACAGCATTCTTGAACCTAGGCGCATCGCCCAAGTGATGGGTTTGCCTCGTAGAGAACAACAAAAATAGCCCCCAGCCGCAGCAAAAGCGGGCCGAAGGCCAAATCTACAGGAAACAGGAACAGGCGCTGTCTTTGGTGACGGTGGTACTTAGCCCTTCTCGCAACCGCGGGTGTCGTGCAAACCGCACTGAGGGACGCCCAGGAACGAAAGAGCGAGCGATGAGAGCGTGACTGGAATAGCGATAATGTCGTAGAAGGGGGAGTCGACGACGAGTTCATTGAGAGACGACGAGTTCATTGAGATCAGTAGACGATCCTTGTCGAGCGTTGTTCACTAGCCCGTCCTCGGCTGTCGCTGTGGGTGTCGCCGTGACCATAAGTGCGGCGGCACTGATGATAGCTAGGGACTTCTTCATCGTGTCAGTTCCTTTCGGATAGGGAATTATAGGGATGTCCTAGGCTATCGGACCAACATGTCAAAGGCAATGGTTTGAGTGCTGGTCTAATTCCGTCCTCATTCTTTGGCAGCAGTGTTGCTTGGCCCAGCCTTTTTGGGTACTGGGGCCAAAACTACGGGCGAAGAAGATTATGGGTATGTAGGGGTAATCGAGAGTGAAACTCACGGGTATAGCCGGTTACGGGGTCGGCAAAAGAAATGTGCGTCGCCGTCAAGTGCATGGGAATTCGCATGTCTTCGGCTTCTGCCGGGTAGATGACGGGGTAGATGGGGTCCCCAATAATGGGTATGCCAGCCTGAAGCATGTGCAATCGGAGTTGATGCGTCTTTCCGGTCTGCGGCTTCAAGGTGTACTTCGCGAGCTCTGGTAGTGAACCGTGGATGGACTCGTAGGGGGCCTTATCTACCGGCTCCACGCCGGCGACCTCGGTGATGGCATTGACTTCCCCCTCGACGATGCGGCCTTGCAGCTCCCCCGGGGTCTTCTCCATACGGGAGCGCCAAATGGTGCCTGGGGAGACGTCGGCAAGCGGCGCGATGGCCTCGTAGGTCTTGTTTACGCGGCGCTCGGCAAACAACGTTTGGTAGGCGCCCCGGACGGAGCGGTCCTTCGTAAAGACGAGGATGCCGGAGGTAAGCCGGTCGAGACGATGCGCGGGAGATAGCTCGTTGTTTCCCGTCATCCGGCGCAGGCGCACGGTTGCAGTCTCTGTGATGTGCCGGGCGCGGGGCATGGTGGCCATGAAGGGCGGCTTATCCACCACTAGGAGGTGCTCGTCCTCAAAGAGGATTGGTATGTCGTATGGGACGGGAGTTTCGGGAGCCGGCATGCGGTAGAAGTACACCACTGCGTTGGTGGCGAGAATACTATCAGGGCGAAGAGGGGAACCATCTTGGCGCACAACTTCGTCTGCGTCGAAGCGGGCCTGTAGCGCGGCCTCGTTGTCGTCGGGGTGACGGTGGCGCTGAGTGACGATGAGGTGGTGAACAAAGTTCCACGCGGTAATCGGACCTTCAGGCACGCGGGTGTGGGTGGGGTTTAGCCCATCACGAATAGGAAGTGGTGTTGCGCCACGCCTTTTTTGCGATATTCTTTGACCCATGGATTTTAACTCTATTCTCGCACCCGTCATCGATTTCTTCTCTAATGGTATCGGTGCCGTCATTCGTGACATTGTCGTGGCCGCCTACAACATTCTCTTCCCCGCCAACGCGGACGCTGCTACCACCCCACAGGTCTAGTAATAGGTATTAGACTGGAAGTGTAAGCACTTCGAAAGGAAAGGTCATGGCAAAGGAAGACATTGTCGTCGTCGCCGTTGATGGTTCGGAAGCGTCGAAGAACGCCGTCCGCTGGGCTGCTAATACCGCGGTAAAGCGGGGTATCCCGCTGCGTATCGCATCGAGCTATACGATGCCGCAGTTCCTCTACGCCGAAGGCATGGTTCCGCCGAAGGAGCTTTTTGATGACCTCCAGGCGGAAACCCTAGAGAAGATCGAGGATGCCCGCGCCGAGGCCCACAAGGTTGCCCCGGATCTGAAGATTGGCCACACCGTGGCTGAGGGCTCCCCGATTGACATGCTGCTGGAGATGTCCAAGGACGTCACCATGATTGTCATGGGCTCCCGCGGCATGGGCGGCCTGTCCGGCATGGTGATGGGCTCGGTGTCCGCATCCGTCGTTTCCCACGCCTCCTGCCCGGTTGTCGTGGTCCGTGAGGATAACCACGTCACTGAGTCCACCAAGTATGGTCCGGTTGTCATCGGTGTCGATGGCTCCGAGGTTTCCCAGAAGGCAACAGATTATGCCTTCAAGGAAGCCGATGCCCGCGGCGCGGAGCTCATTGCCGTTCACACCTGGATGGATATGCAGGTTCAGGCCTCCCTGGCCGGCCTCTCCGCCGCACAGGCCGAGTGGGCTGAGGTGGAGAAGGAGCAGGCAGAGCTGCTGACCGAGCGCCTCGCTGAATTCCAAGAAAAGTACCCGGAGGTACAGGTCAAGAAGGTTATTGCTCGCGACCGTCCGGTTCGCGCGCTGGCAGAGGCTTCTGAGGGCGCCCAGCTTCTCGTCGTGGGTTCCCACGGCCGTGGTGGTTTCAAGGGCATGCTGCTTGGCTCCACCTCCCGCGCGCTACTGCAGTCCGCACCGTGCCCGATGATGGTGGTACGTCCGGACTCCGAGTAACCTTCGCATAACCCCGCTATAACGATTCGGGCCCATTTACTGGATAAGTGGTAAGCCCGAGTCGTTTTGGTGTTTTAACGCGTACGGTGGGGAGAACGTAAATAAAAGCTATTTACTGTTACTAGAAGGAGAGAGTGACATGGGACTTGGTCTCGGTTTCTTTGGTTCGATTGTTGTCGGCATCATTGCGGGCTGGCTCGCTGAGAAGATTATGAAGCGCGATCAGGGGCTGTTCACTAACCTCATTGTTGGTGTTATCGGCGGCTTGATTGGTGGCGGCTTGCTTGCGCTCTTTAATAAGAGTGTTGGTGATAGCTGGTTCCTTATGATTATTACGGCAACGGTCGGCGCCTGTATCCTGCTGTGGATTGTGGGAGCCATTACGGGCCGCAAGAAATAATAATTCGCATACATACCGGTTTGTCTATATTGTGTAGATGAACCGGTTTTGTCATGTGAGGAGAAGAAATGGCCGAAAAGAAGTCGCGACGCAATCGTCCGAGTCCGCGCAGCCGACTGCTCGAATCCGCCACGCGGCTCTTTACCACCGAAGGAATCCGCGTCATCGGCATCGACCGCATCCTGCGTGAGGCGGATGTCGCTAAGGCATCGCTGTATTCCCTCTTCGGCTCTAAGGACGCCCTCGTTATCGCGTACGTTGAGGCCCTTGATGAGGAGTATCGCGCCGATTGGCAAAAGCGCACCGAGGACGCGACAGACCCGGAAAGCAAGATCCTGGCCTTCTTCGACAAGGCCATCGAGGAGCAGCCCTCCATGGAATTCAGGGGCTCGCACTTCCTCAACGCTGCGGGCGAGTATCCGCGGCCAGAAACTGATGCCGAGCGCGGCATCGTGGCCGCCTGCGTTGAGCACCGCACGTGGATGCATTCCACGGTCACAGCACTCCTCAACACTAAGAATGGCTACCCCTCAGAGGAGCAGGCTAGCGAAATTCTCATCTTCCTTGATGGCGGGCTTGCCGGCGCACGCCTTACCCGCGACGTCGCCCCGCTCGTAACAGCCAAGCAGCTGGCTATTCGGCTTCTGTCGGCTCCTCCTGCCGACTATTCGATTTAACAATTTTTCGTGCCTCCGCCACGATCTCCGAGTGGCGCTTGCGGTTAGCGGCGAGCTCTTCCTTGTGCCCCGGCTCCTCTTTGAGCCGCTGCTTGGCCGCTTTCTTTTCCCGCTTCTTCTCCTTGGTGCGCCAGCGCTGGATGCTAGCGCGGCGCTGCTCGTGGACGGCCTCCGGCAGCGGGTAGCGCTTGCGCAGAATGATTTCGTACACGCCCGTCTGTAGCAGGGTGAAGAGGTAGGAACAACCCCAGTAGAAGATGATGGTCACGGGGATGGGGCCGTGCCAGGCCACCATCCACAACATCCACGGGATAAGAACCACCATGAGGGCCATAAACCACAGCAAGCGGCGAGGGATCTTTTCGTCGAAAAGCGTGGTGAGGTAGCCGCGGTAGAGCGTAATGAGCGTGTTGAGGGAGGTAAACACGAGTGCCGCGATGAGCATGGGCAGGACCAAATCACGGTGCTCGCGGGCGAAATCGGTGAGGGGAACGCCGAAGACGGTGGAGGCGCGGAAAGAGGAGACGTCGTCAAGCGTGAGCATTCCCACCGGCTCATGCGTGGAGCCAGAAACCCGGAGCACCACCTGGTAGAGGCCAATAAAGGCGGGAATGATGAGGAAGGCTGGGAAGCAACCCACTAATGGATTGTGCTGAAAGCGCTTCTTGAGATCGCGCTGCTGCGTAAGGACGGCGACGGCCTCATCGACGGTGTCGGCCCGAGCGAGCTGCGCGTTGAGCTCGGTCATCTCTGGGCGCATGAGGGCTCCGATGCGGCCTTGCTTCACGGAAAGCCAGTTCAGCGGTGCGATGAGCCCGCGGACCGTCAGCACGAGGAAGACGATGGTGAGGATCCATGACATGGAGCCGGAGAAGAAAGCACCTAACAGGAGGTGCCAGAGTTTCATGATTCCGGAGACCGGATACATGAAAATTTCGATCATCGCCTACTCCTCTTTCTGCAGGGTGGTGGGGCACTTACACGTTACAGGGAGGCTAGGGTAGTGAGTATGCCCCACCCCACCGCACGCACGCGAACGACCGTCGGCTCCGTCATCGGTGAGCTGATGCTGACGGCCGGCGTGCTGCTGCTGCTCTTTGCTTTTTACGAGTCCTACTGGACCAACATCGCCTCCGGCAAGCTACAGGACGAAGCCAACGAGACGCTACAGGAGGAGTGGCACAATCCGCGCGGCGCTGGCCATGCCCCGCAGCTCGGTGAGGCATTTGCACGCCTCTATATCCCTGCCTTCGGCTCGGACTTCGCCTTCGCGGTCCTCGAAGGCACCAACGAGGATGATTTGCTGCGCGGACCGGGGCGCTACACCGACACGCAGATGCCCGGTGAGCCGGGCAACTTTGCGGTGGCCGGACACCGCGTGGGCAAGGGCGCGCCCTTTAATGACTTGGGTAACCTGCACACCTGCGACGCCATCGTCATCGAAACTGCGACGGAGTGGATCACCTACCGCGTGCTGCCTATCGACGGTTCCCCGGGGGAGTGCTTCAGCCCAGAGCAGCAAGCCAAGCCGGAGTACCAGCCCATTCAAGGCCGCCACATCACGCTGCCGGGTGATGTGAGCGTGCTCCAACCTGTTCCCGGGGCGGAGGGCGTTGAGCCGAGCGAATCCTTGCTTACGCTCACGACGTGTCATCCGCAGTTCTCAAATGCGGAGCGCATGATTATTCACGCGATGGAGACCGACCGGGAGGCTAAGAAGCCCGGCTCAGATGACAATGACCGCCCCGCCGTCTTGGAGGAGAACTAATGTATCGCGCACTGTGGAACCTGTTGCCCGGCCCCACCGCGGTAAAAGCCGTGCTGGCGTTGGCTCTTGCCGTGGGGGTCTTCTTCCTGCTCATGGAGGTTGTGTTCCCCTGGGTAGCAGCGCAGATGCCCTATAACGACGTCGCTGTTTAGACCATTAAATGCTTAGGCCTTATAGGCCTAAACGCTTGATCGCTTCCTGCGCTATGAGCTGGGGCTTGAGCGTTTGCAGCTGGTTCGACCACACCACCACGGCGTGGTTGTCCTTCTGCACGGCGAAGACCGAGTGATCCTCAAAGACGCCGCGCCCGCCCGACCAGCCATCGAATTCGGCAAGCTCCGTGTCCTTGACAGGGGCGGCCCAGTCCACGACCGCGCGCGCTTCCTCCACGCTGGGCATCTGGCGGATGAGGACGGTGGCTTGTGGGTCCTCGGGGTAGGACCAGAACACGCAGGCGGGGGTGCCAAAGCGCTTGTCGACGCCCCACCGGGTCATCCTCTGCCCGTTCGTATCGGCCACCCATTGGGTATCCAGATAGGGGCAGTCTTCCCAGTCGCTGACCTCCGCCGTGGCGTCGATGGGCAGGCCATCGCCTGCGTCGGTGGGTGTCGCAGGGCTTGCGGCCGGGGTGCTGGGGGTGGGGTCGTCTGCATCCGAGCACCCCGCGGCGGCGAAGCCGATGCCGATCAGGCAGGCGGCAAGCGGGGGAAGTAGGCTGTGGCGCATGACGTCCACACTAGACCAGCGCTCGGTTGAATCGGATGCCCTGCGCAACGGTATCCACGTCCTGACGGCGACGCTGCTGGTGGTGGCGATTTTTACCACGGTGCGCCTACCTCTGTGGCAGGGCGTGCTCAACCTGCTGCTCTTGGTTTCTTTCGCCGTGGTGTACTTCGGGGGCTCAGCCTACTTGGAGACGCTGCCGCGCATCGCGCGTTATGGCTGGATAGTCATCCTCACGGTGTTGTGGCTTGCCGACTTGGCAGTGGCGCCCGCGGCCATCTACCTGGTGTTTTCCCTGTACTTTGTGTACCTCTACGTACTGGAGATGATCCCTGGTGTCATCTGCGTTATCGCGGCCACGGTGATGACCGTGCTGGTGCAGGTACCGGGCGGGCTGTCCTTCGGCGGCGTCATGGGCCCGGCGGTATCGGCCTTGGTGACGATCGCTATTACCTATGCCTTCCGGGCGCTGAGCCGGATGAACCAAGAGTTGGTGAAAACCCGGTCCCAGCTGGTGGAGTCCGAGCGCACGGCCGGTATGACAGCCGAGCGCCAGCGCATCGCCCACGAAATCCACGACACTCTGGCACAGGGCCTGTCCTCCATCCAGATGCTTCTGCACGCCGCTGACCGCGACCTGGCCCAGGAGAATATCCCTAAGGCGCAGGAGCGCATTGAGCTCGCCCGGCGCACCGCGGCGGATAACCTCCACGAGGCGCGTGCCATGATCGCAGCACTCCAGCCGGCGGCGTTATCAGAAACCTCCCTGGAGTCAGCTATGACCAGGATGGCGGATAACTTCGCGGCAACCGGTGGGGTTGATGTTTCCGTGGACGTTGAGGGCGATGTCCAGCAACTTCCCATGAAGGTGGAAGCAGCACTGTTGCGGATTGCGCAGGGGGCGATGGGGAACGTCGTCAAGCATGCCCACGCCAGCAAGGCACGGGTGACGGTAACCTATGCGCCGGATGAGGTGCGCGTGGACGTGGTGGACAATGGAGACGGCTTTGATGTCGAGGCAGTGGAGAATAAGCCGGCGGGGTTGGGGCATATTGGTCTATCGGCGATGCGCAGGCGTGCCGAGGAGCTCGGCGGAGAGGTCGTGATTGAATCCACCCCAGGCAGCGGCACGGCGGTCTCAGTTAGTGTGCCCTTAGATAACGATGTAGATTAGGAATTTGTCCACACCGTACCAATGAGGAGGAAGCCCGTGATTAGGGTCTTGCTTGCCGACGACCACGAGATCGTACGCCTAGGTCTACGCTCGGTGCTCGAGGGGGCTGAGGATATCGAGGTGGTGGGTGAGGTAGCGACCGCCGAAGCCGCCGTCTCCGCAGCGCAGGCAGGTGGCATTGACGTCCTCCTCATGGATCTGCGGTTTGGAGCGGGTATTGAAGGCACCCGCGTCATGGGCGGCGCGGAGGCGACTGCCGCCATCCGCTACTCCATGGAGAACCCGCCCAAGGTGCTCGTGGTGACCAATTACGACACTGACGCGGACATTCTCGGGGCGATTGAGGCCGGAGCGGTAGGCTACTTGCTGAAGGATGCGCCGCCGGTCGAGCTGCTCGCGGCGGTGCGCTCGGCGGCCGACGGTGATTCGGCGCTTTCGCCGGTAGTGGCCGATAAGCTGATGACCCGCGTGCGCACGCCGCGCACCTCCCTTACCCCGCGCGAGCTGGAAGTACTGAAGCTAGTCGCGGCGGGATCCTCCAACAGGGAGATCGGTGTGGAGCTGATGCTTTCGGAGGCGACGGTGAAGTCCCACCTCGTCCACATCTACGACAAATTAGGGGTGCGCTCGCGCACGTCGGCCGTGGCGGCCGCCCGCGAGCAGGGCGTTCTTTAGAGGTTGTTGGCGTCGCGGTAGGCCAGGATGACGTCGTTGGGGATCTTGCCGCGCTCGGCCACCTGGTAGCCGTGCTGGGCGGCCCAGGCGCGGACATCGGCCGGCTTGTAGCGGCGGGTGTCCTTCTTCACCGGGTGACGGGCGGCCTTGACAAAAGGTTCCATTGCGGCGTGGAACTTATCGGCGTTCTCCTGGGAAACATCGAGGAGATAGTCTTTACCGTCAACGCTGAAGCGGATGACAATCAGTTCTTCCTCGCTGAGGGGCTTGTTATCAATGTCGTCAAAAAACTGGGTGATTTCGCGGCGTGCCATGATTCTCCATTCGATCTGTAATCTGATCGCGCTGTGCTTGGGCTTCCCTCATCGTTCACCACAAGAGCGGAAGCCTAAACTTTAAGTAACTTAACGGATTAAAGAGAAAGGCATTAAAAGAACCTTCTCTTGTTATTGACTATAGAGCAAAACCACGTCTGCGACACAGTTAAGGGGCGCTAGGAGAAGCAGTATTCTGGCCGGTAACAAAGGCTGATTTTAAACCCGAAAGAAAAAGCCTCCGATCCGCTTTCCCGCCCTTGTTAGGAGGCGGGGAATGTGGGGATCGAAGGCTGGAAGCTGTGGTGCGAAGGGTTATGCGCCCAGCTTGGACTGGATCTCGTCGTTGAGAGAATCAATCTCGCCGGAGATGGAGCGGTGTGCGCGCTGGCGCTGCTGCTCAGTCATGTATTCCGCATTGTCGATTGCGGAATCGAGCTCGTTGAGCCGCTCCTTGACGTCGCGCTTAAAGCCGGCGGGCAGCTGGGCGTCCTTCAGGGAGTTGCGGATGCCGGCGGTGCGCGCCTTTAGCGGTGCGCCGTGGCCGGAGAAGGAGGCCAGCTGCTCAGCGCTGACGCCAGCCTTGTGCGCGCGCTTCTTCTCAACCTCGCGCTGGGCAACGGTGATGCCGCGGTAAATCAGGGGCAAAAGAAGAGGTGCGGCGGTGCGCAGGGCGCCGGCATAACGCTTGACGTTGCCCTTATTTAAACGGCCTTCTTTAATGCGTTCGAGTTCCTTCTTGGCCATTTTGTATTCGTGCTTGCGGCGATTCTTCAGGCCCTTTTCCTCAGACTTGATAAGCGCCTTCTCCTGCTTAGCCAACAGCTTTTGCTGGCGGTGCTTGGCCTTATCAGCAGCCTTGACCTCTGCCTTTACACGGGTCTTGGCGGCCTTAACCTCAGCACGGGCCTCACGGCGGGCCTTGCGGATCTTCTTCATAATGCCCATTGAAACGTCCTTAAATTATCTTTCCTTAGGGTCTCGCTACAACTCTAGCAAGGTGGTCTACTAAGCTCACCTGCTGTGAAGGATGTGCTCGTCGCCACGGATCTTGTGGGCTGCCGTTATCGCTTGGTGCAGCGCCGCGCGCATCCCGAGATCCCACGTACCGCGGTAAGTCAGGCCCGCGCGGAACGCCACGCGGCGGCTATCGATGCTGCCTTGAGCCGCCTTCCCGCAAAGGGGCCGGGCCGTTTTCGCCGCATTGACCTGGAGGGTAGCGACTTCGAGCGGGCCCTGGCCACGTTGGAGGCTCTAGCTCGTGGGTATACGCACATCACCAACGCCGTCTTTTCCACCGAAGAGTGGATGGTGCGCGTGGAGCTCCTCGTTCGGGACGGCGAAATGTATAGCCCTGTCATCGTCTCCGATCACCGCGTGGCGCGCCGGCATGAGGCCTCGTGTGCGCTCGTCGTGCCGACCCACCGCTTGGGGTTGAGCGAGCCCTTGCCGGCAAAATACAAGATTCGGCATCACGCCATCGACGGCTACCGTTTGGCGCTGGCAGCCCGGGGCTTGGAAGAAGTGGGGCTGAATTCTGGCAGGGGCGCGGCGATTGGGCAGGACCGCAGCCAGGCTTTTGTCACGGATACCTCGCGTTTTGCCATCGATGAGGCACTGGCGCAACCGCTGCCCGCGGGCCCGCGCCGCGTTAAGGAGTGCGCCTCCTGCCGCTTTTGGCCCTTGTGCCGGGAAGAGCTGGAAGCCCGCGATGACATTTCCCTTTTCCTGCCGGGCGACCGCGCCAACCCCTACCGCGAGCGCGGTATCACAACGGTGCAAGGGCTTATCGACGCCTCCCTCGGCGCCCCCTCCGCCCTCGCCGCCGCCTGGCGCGAAGGTATTCCCCTGCTGCGCCGCGGGCAGGTCAGCGTTCCTCGCGCGGATGTGGAAGTCGACGTCGATATGGAGGCCTACCTGGATCAAGGCGCCTACCTGTGGGGTGCACTCCTGGACGGTGAGTATCACTCTTTTGCCACGTGGGAGCCGCTCGGCGGCCGGGCGGAAGCAGAGAATTTCGCCGAGTTTTGGGAGTGGCTCATGGGAGTGCGCGCTGACGCACATGCGGCGGGAAAGACCTTTGCGGCGTATTGCTACTCCGCCCACGGGGAGAACCATTGGATGCGCAGGTCCGCGCAGCGTTTTTCTACCCCCAACCTCCAGGAAGTGGAAGAGTTCATCTCCTCGGAGGAGTGGGTGGATATGTTTGTCCACGTCAAGCGTAGTTTCGCCGGCACCGCGGGGTTGGGTCTGAAGACCGTGGCCCCGGTCGCGGGCTTTGAATGGCCGGAAGAGTTTGACGGCGAAGAATCCGTTAACGCCCGCCGCGCCGCCCTCGCCGGTGACACGGACGCGCGTGCGCAGATTCTGCGCTATAACGCCGGCGATGTGCGCGCGACCCATGCCGTCCGCGAGTGGATGTCTCACGGCGCGCCGGGCGTGCCTCCCCTCGAGCCCTAGCTTCTTCTGCCTTCCCGTTTGCAAGTCCCCAGACCTCAAACCCGCAACCTGCAGGTGGGCGTCGCCAAGCGCTTGCCGACGCCCCACTGCCCACCAGGAGGTTGCGGGATCGAGGTCTGGGGATCTACAGGATGAGGCTGAGTCCGCCGAGGATGATGAGCACCGCAAGCGCCACCCACACCTGGTCCCAGTCCGTTGTGCTCGTTGGGGCTGGGCCTTCGGCCTTCTTGAGAAGCACGGCTTTCTGGGCCTTGACCGCGCGGGCGGTGAGGATGGGGAGGACGGCCATGGAACCGAGGCAGAGCAGCGAGGCGGCAACCATGGTGAGGGAACTGGAGGTGGCCAGCCAGAGGGCAAGTCCGCCGTTGATAAAGACCGAGCGCCCCAGCCCCCAGCGGTTATATTCGCGCAGGCCAGCCCGCACCGCTGAAGGGCCGCCGCCCATCGTGGTGGGCAGCATATAGCCCATGACGCCGATGAGCAGTTGGGCGCCAAACCCCACGACGAGCGCGAGCATGGGAATCTGGGGCTCGCTGGAGAAGAAATGCTGGGTGGTGTAATACACCAGACCGCCGAGCAGCCAGAAGCAGGAAAAGAGCACAGAAAGCGCCGGGAAGGTGATGCGCCCGCGTGGTTCCCGGAACACGCTAAGGGTATTGAGCAGCCAGCTCTGCAGGCTGAGCGCCCAGCCGACGCAGTAGACGATCAGGCCCGCGTGCGGTACATTCCACGCGCTGCCGATCACGGTGGTCACCACGCCCAGCGCCAACAGCGTGAAGCTCAGGCTCATGTGTGGGTTGATTCCCTTGGTGCGCCAGATAGATGGGAACAAGATGGTGAGTGAACCGGCGGCTGCGAGGCCGACGAAACCGCCGATATTGGCGGCAACGTGTGCAATGAGCAGGCGCGGATGGGAAGGGTGCGTGGCGAGGAATGCGCCAAGAGTAGCGCCCACGGCAAGGAAGAAGGCCGAGGCCACATAAGCTGCGACGACGGGGCGGAACCTTTTGGATTCCGCGCGGCGCCACAAAGCAAAGAGGACCAACCCATGCCAAGACACCGCAAGAGCGACAAGCGTGGCACCTATCTGTGTAAGCACCCAGTGGTGGCCCCAATATTCACTGAGGATTTGGCCCACGAGGGTGAGGATAACGCCGGCATTCTGCAGATAAATCCGCGCGAGCTGGCGAGGGCGGGCCGACATCGGAACTTTGAGCTGCACGAACTTTTCGGTGAGGTGCTGGGACCATACCACGATGCTGTTGCTGAGAATGCCTAGCGTGAAGAGGTGGATGAGGACCCACCGGTAATTCGGGATAAAGGTATGGATTGCGCCCGCGAGAAGAAAGACCATCATCCACAGGCTGACAGGGCGGGATGCTTTCCTGTGCCATGTGCGCGGTGACCATTTGTCCATAAAACACGATTTTATCCGGTTTTTCTCACCACCCAACTCAACACCGCGATGCCCGCGGCGAGGGCGGTGTAGACGGCGATGAAGCCGGTCCACGACAGGGAATCAAAGAGCACGCCGGCCAGTGCGCCCAGGATGGAACTGCCCAGGTAGTAGAAGAAAACATAGAGGCTGGAGGCCTCAGCGCGGTCGTGAGTGGCGATATGCCCCACCCACCCCGAGGCCGTGGAGTGCGCTGCGAAGAAGCCGATGGTGAAGAGCACGATGCCGAGCAGGGTGGGGATCAGTGACCCCATACAGAGCGCGATGCCCACGGCAAAAAGCAGGCAGGACAGCAGCAAGGTGTTGGCGTGGCCCACTTGTGTGACCAGCCGGCCGGCGCGCGCCGAGGACCACGTGCCGGTGAGGTAGAAGAGGAAGACCAAGCCGGCCAAACCAGGCGCGAGGTGGAAGTGGTCGATGAGCCTAAATGCCAGGAAGTTATAGAGGGACACGAAGGTTCCCATCGCCACGAAGGCCACGATGAACAAGGGAATCAGGCGGGTATCCCGGGCATGGCGAAAGATGGCGCGCAGCTCCGAGCGGAAGTGAATCGCCTTCGGGGTGAAGTTCTGTTGGTAGGGCAGCAAGATCGCCGCGATGATGGCCAAAATCAGCGTGACCAGGCTAGAGCCCGCCAGCGCCCAGCGCCAGGACGTGAGCTCGAGCAGCCCGGTGGGAATGAGGCGGCCGGTCAGCCCACCGATGGTGGTGCCGGCGATGTACAACCCCATGGCACGGGCAACGTAGGAGCTTTCCAGCTCCTCCGAGATCCAGGCCATGGCGGTAGCGGGTGCGCCGGCGATGACAGCGCCCTGGAGCGCGCGGGTGGCGATAAGGATCTCCGGATTGGGCGCCAGCGGCACGAGCATGCCGATGAGCGTGGCCGCGATGGTGGAAACGAGCAACAGTTTTCCACGGCCGATGCGCTCGGAGATGATGGACACGGGGATCACGCAGATAGCCAGCGCGCCTGTGGCCGCGGAGATGGTCATGGCGGCTTCCGTGGGGGACATGCCCATGTCCTCCACCAGGGTGGGCAGCATGGCTTGGGTGGGGTAGAGGCAAGAAAAAATTGCCAAGCCCACGAAGAGCATGGCAATGGTGGCGCGCCGCGTTCTGGTCATGCATCAAGCATGGCCTAGCGCGGGTTATGTGTAAAATGTCTAAAAGTTACATAAAACATGCGAGGTGTGCATGAATCTGGAGGATGTGCGCGGCGTCGTCGCCGTGGCCGACCATGGCCTCGTCGGCGCGGCTGCCGACGCCCTCGGGCTCTCCCAATCCGCGCTAACCCGCCGCGTGCAGCGCATTGAGGCGGAGGTGGGGGCCAGCCTCTTCGAGCGCAGCGGCCGGCGCCTGCGGCTCAATGCCCGCGGCCAGGCATTCGTGGAGCATGCCCGGCGGATGCTCATGGCGGAGACCGCCGCGCGCGATGCCGTTTCCCGCCTCATGGATCCGGAGCGCGGTACCGTGCGCCTTGATTTCATGCATTCTTTGGGCACGTGGATGGTCCCGGAACTGCTCAAGGCCTATCGCGCTGAACACCCTCACGTGGACATCCGCCTGCACCAGGGCGCGGCGCGCGAGCTCGTGGAGAGAGTAGCGGCCGGGGAGTCAGATCTCGCGCTCGTTGGCCCCCGTCCCACCACCCCGGGGGCCGTGGGCTGGCACCAGCTCAAATTGCAGCGCCTCGGGCTCGCGGTTCCGGAAGGGCATTGGGCGGCAGGACAAGACAGCGTGCGCATGGAAGATTTCCGCGACGAGCCCTTCATCGGCATGCTGCCGGGTTATGGAACGCGTATGCTGCTGGATTCCCTGGCGAGCGAAGCCGGATTCACCCCGCGCCTCGTCTTCGAATCCATGGAGCTGACCACCGTGGCCGGCCTCGTGGCTGCTGGCCTGGGATCGGCCCTGCTGCCGCTTGATGACCCGTATCTGAAAGCCAGCAACCTCATTCCCATAGAGCCGGAGGCTTACCGCGAGCTGGGTTTGGTGTGGCGCGAGGGCGATGATGCCCCGCCGGTCGAGCACTTCAAGGATTTCGTCGTGGCACGCACCGCTGAGGGCAGTAGCTTGGTCGAGGCCGACTAGCTGCCGAAGGGGAGTTCGGCGGCCAGGGCGGCGAGCGCCTCCGGGGTGGAGACCTCGTGTGGCAGCCTGGCACTGGTGCTCCCAGGCGGCAGAGTGTCTTAACGGATAGGCCAACTGCCCAACATGACGAAGATCCCTCTCGGATCTGCAATGACGGCGCATAACTTTGGCGGATCGGGCAGTTGTGGTCTGGATATCGGGGTTGGGTGGTCCTCCGCAAAGCCTGTAGAGGGAGTCACAACGCGAAACCGCGCTGAGCCTCAATGAAGAGGACCCAGCGCGGTCGAAGCAATATGGCCTTAAAGGAGGCCGGAGTGCTTACTTGGTAGCAGCAGCGTAACGCTCAGCAACGTCATCCCAGTTGAAGACGTTCCAGACAGCCTTGACGTAGTCAGCCTTCACGTTCTTGTACTGGAGGTAGAAGGCGTGCTCCCACATATCCAGCATCAGCAGCGGGGTGAAGTTCACCGAGATGTTGCCCTGCTGATCAGTGAGCTGCTCAATAATCAGGCGACCAGCAACGTGGTCGTAGCCCAGAACTGCCCAACCGGAGCCCTGCAGGCCGGTCGCAACAGCGGAGAAGTGAGCCTTGAACTTCTCGAAGGAACCGAAGTCGCGGTTAATAGCCTCAGCCAGCTCGCCGGTCGGCTCGCCGCCACCGTTCGGCGAGAGGTTCTTCCAGAAGATGGAGTGGTTGGTGTGGCCACCCAGGTTGAAGGCAAGGTTCTTGGACAGAGCGCGGATAGCGTCAGCGTTAGCCTCGCCGTTGCGCTGCTCCTCCAGAGCCTCGAGCGCAGCGTTAGCGCCAGCAACGTAGCCAGCGTGGTGCTTGGAGTGGTGCAGCTCCATGATCTCAGCGGAGATGTGCGGCTCCAGAGCGTCGTATGCGTAGTCGAGTTCAGGAAGTTCGTAAACAGCCATTTGTGTCATCCTTTCTTTGGGGTACGAGGCCCCATCGTAGGGCGCGGATGAGGATTTGGCCACAATAATTTTTTAATGGGAACCGCCGTGAACGAAAACCTGGATTGCAAGCGGCGTAGCGGAGTATAAGGGGAGGACAACACTACGCGAAGGAGAATCCTGCATGTTTCTTTTCAAGCCAGAACCCAAGCTGGTGGCAGCGGAGGACGCCCTTCCCGGGCGATCCGAGCCCGTCTTGGACAACCCGCAGCCCCATGCGGTCCTGGGGACTCCTATCACCGGTCCGTGGAAGGAAGGGCAGAAGTCCCTCATCATTGCCATCGGCTGTTTCTGGGGCGCGGAGAAGATGTTCTGGGAAACCGAGGGCGTGGAGTCGACGTCCGTGGGCTATGCGGGCGGCACCACTCCTAACCCGACGTACTACGAGGTCTGCCGCGGGCTGACCAACCACGCGGAGGCAGTGCAGATTACCTACGACCCGCAGCGCGTGAGCCTGCGCGACCTAGTGGTCAAGGCTCTGGAGGCGCACGATCCGACCCAGGGCTTCCGACAGGGCAATGACGTCGGTGCACAGTACCGCTCGGCGTTCTATCCAGAGACCGAGGAGGAACGCGCGGAGATCCAGCAGCTCGTGGATTCCTACGCGGGCAAGCTTGCCGACGCCGGCTTCGGCGCCACCACCACCGAGGTCACCCTCCTCGGTGAGACGGACTCGGGGGAGTATTACCTGGCCGAGGATGAGCACCAGCAGTACCTACACAAGGTGCCCAACGGTTACTGCCCGCATCACAGCACCGGCGTCAAGTGTGGCTAGCGCAGTGAGCGCACTGGCGCGCAGCTAGAGCTGCTTGCGCACGTGCGTGCGGAAGTCGGAAGGTTTGTTGAGCTGGTCGCGCTCCACAAAGTCCCGCATGCGCTCAGCGAGCTCCGGAGTGAGCTGGGTGCGCGTTTGGGATCCGAGGACGGAATCCCAGTACCAAAAGGTTTCCTCAAAGTAGTTGTGGCCGTGGCCGCCCGGCACGTTGAGCGAGTTGATCTGGTCCAGTGCTACCTGCCAGAAGGTGATGAACGGGTGCCAGCGCAGGTTCTTAAAGGTATCTGCGTACAAGGTCTGCGGGGTCGGCTCGTGGATCCAGTTCGGGCGGGCATAGATGAGCTTGCTGTCCCACCACACGATGGCATCGGAAGCATGCTGTCCCACCGCCACGCGCGGGCGCTCCCAGGGGCCATAGGGTTCGCCGAAGGCATCGTGTTCCATGTGGGCCGGAACGGCGGCAAAGCGGAGGTGCCGGCCGCCGTCGATAAGCGGCAGGCGTTCCAAGGAACCGCGTTCGCGGTGAAGGCGCCGCATGAAGCTGGTCATCCGAGGCGGCCCAGTGAACACCGCACCATCGCAGGCGTCGAGCAGTTCCTCGAGCGTCTCGTAGTTTTCCACGATGGCATAACAGCCTAAGGACTCGCCGCTTAAGTACAGCTTGGGGCGGTTGTCCTCGGGCAAGAGCGCGAGGCGGGCATGAACGGCGGCGATGAGCTCGCGCGCAAAAGTGCGGGAGAGGTTCTTGTCCACCAGGTAGGAAAACATGGAGGGCAGGTAATCGAATTGCAGGGCCACGGTGGCGCAGTTGCCGCGCGTGAGGAATTCATAGCCGCTGACTGAATAATTGTTGATCCAGCCTGAGCCGGAGGGCATCTGCAGCACGATGGTGTCTCGGTGGAAGGCGCCTGTACGCTCCATCTCCGCCACCGCGTGGCGAGCGGCGGCGTGCGGACCACGGCCGCGGATGAGACCGATGTAAATACGGATCGGCTCGTGGGCGCGTTCGAAGTGCATGACCGCTTTGATGTCCTGGGCGCGTGGGCCGCGGTCGAGGAAGGCCCTGCCTTGGGAGCCGACGGCCGTCCACGGCTCGTGGGACCAGGGGCTTCCCGAGCGTTCCGGCTCCCAGGGCATCGCGGAGCCTGGGTACACCAACTTATTGAGGGCCAGACCTTGGATGGAGGCCCTGCGGAGCAGCCGGCGCCAGACCATGCGGTCGCTGACCACGGCCGCAGCGAAGCCAACCACGCCGCCGGCGAGCGGCCACGCTATCCACCTGGGCAGCCAGCGCTGCACCTGGCGGGATAGCTGGGTAACGGCGATCTGCGCTGCTTCCCCGACGATGAGCAAGGCGCCGTAGCCCGCGGTGCCCACCACCATGCCCAGCGCTGCGGATTGGGGGCCGCGGTCATTAAGTTTGCTCACGAGGCGGGCTTGTTCTGATTGGTTGCGCAGGGAGCGTATGCCCGCGATGAATGTTCCGATCCCAAGCAGGTAGTAGGAATAACGTCGAGTGGTGGGGCCTACGTGGTCCTGGGGGCGTCGCCCAGCGAGGCGGAGCCCGCGCTTGGCGGCGAAGGCTGCGGTGGTGGCGGCGAGGTGGCCAGCGCCTTGGCCGATGGCTACGTTGGCGGCGGTGACCCACCAGGGGCGTGGCAATAGCGACGGGGAGACGGCGGCCCAGGTTGCTACCTCCGCGCCGAAGATCCCGGGCCACATATTTTGCGGCAGGCGCCGCCGGCCGGTCATGCGCATGCCGGGTGTGAGATCGCTGATGAGCTCCAGGGAAAAGATGGCAGCCTGAAGGCCTGTGCGGGCGGTTTTGAGGGCGATGCGGCGCGCAAGTTGACGCATGCTGGCCATTGAACCAGCTTTGGGCCGTACGTGCAGTGATGCCACTAATCAGACCCAATCGGACATGAAAATGTGAGATCGGACTACTTATCCTGTGAATTCGGGCGCATAACGAGCAAAATTCGGACATTGGGGGCACAATAGGAGACATGGGAAATCATGTTGGAAACAAAGTAGTACTCATCGGCGCTGGCGACGTTGGAGTTGCTTACGCCTACGCTCTGGTCAACCAGGGCACTGTTGACCACCTGGCCATCATCGACATCGACGAAAAGAAGCTCGAAGGCAACGTCATGGACCTCAACCATGGCGTCGTTTGGGCCCCGTCCCGTACCCGCGTGACCAAGGGCACCTACGAAGACTGCAAGGACGCCTCCATGGTCGTCATCTGTGCCGGTGCTGCGCAGAAGCCTGGTGAGACCCGCCTGCAGCTCGTGGACAAGAACGTCAATATCATGAACTCCATCGTGGCGGACGTCATGAAGAATGACTTCGACGGCATCTTCCTGGTTGCCTCCAACCCGGTGGACTTGCTGACCTATGCAGTGTGGAAGGCCTCGGGCTTCCCGCACGAGCGCGTCATCGGTTCCGGCACCGTTCTGGACTCGGCCCGCTACCGCTACATGCTCTCTGAGATGGATGACGTGGCTCCGACCTCCGTCCACGCCTACATCATCGGTGAGCACGGTGACTCCGAGCTGCCGGTCGTCTCCTCCGCCAACATCGCAGGTGTCTCTCTGTCCCACCGTTCTGAGAAGGACCCGGGCTACAACGAGCGCATCGAGAAGATCTTCGAGGACACCCGCGACGCTGCCTACCACATCATCGATGCTAAGGGCTCCACCTCCTACGGTATCGGCATGGCCCTGGCCCGCATCACCCGCGCGGTCATCCAGAACCAGGCCGTTGCGCTGCCGGTCTCTGCCTACCTCCAGGGCGAGTACGGCCACGAGGATGTCTTCATCGGCACTCCGGCCATCGTTGATCGCTCCGGCGTCAACCGCGTTATCGAGCTGGCCCTCGATGACCACGAGAAGGAGCGCTTTGAGAACTCCTTCAACACGCTCAACACCATCAAGGAAGAAATCTTCGGCTAGTGAAGATCGTCGCCCACAGGGGATACTCCGGGAAATATCCGGAGCTATCCCCTCTTGCCTTTGAGAAAGCGCTCGCGCTTCCCATTCACGGTATCGAGTGCGATATCCGCCTGAGCAGTGATGGCAAGGTGGTGGTTCACCACGATCCCACCCTGGACCGCACCACGAACGGCTCGGGCCGAGTGTCTCGCCTGACCTGGGAGGAGCTGCGCCGCCTGAAGATTGGCGGCGGCCAGCGCATGCTGCTTCTCGACGAGCTCCTTGAGATGCTCGGTGACAAGAAGCATCACCTCTACATTGAGACCAAGCATCCCTCGGGGCAGGGCGACATCCTCGAAGAACAAATGGTGCTGCGGTTGCGCTACGCAGGGCTTCTCGACGACCCCCGGATCCACATGATTTCCTTTTCCCACCGGGCTATTCGTCGAATGGCGGCGCTTGCCCCGCACGTCGACCGCATCTACCTGCGCCGCGATTGGGAGCGCCATTTCAACCGCCCCGACATCCTGTTGTCGCAGCCCACTGGCCTGGGCATGTCGCTGTTGCGCGGCAAGCTGCAGCCCGACGCGATTGGCGCGCACGGCCTACCCACGTACATGTGGACCATCGATAAACCCGAGGACATGAAGTGGGCATGGGCCAACGGAGTGGATATTCTCGCCACGAACCAACCGGAAGTGGCCCTGCATGCCATTGAGCTGTAATGAACAGGTAAGTTGTTCAGTATGGCCAAGAAGAAAAAGAAGAACGAACAGCTGCCGGAGGGCATGTCCCGCCGCCAAGCTAAGCTCGCTGCCCGCGCCGCCGAGCGCGCTGCCCTAGAAAAGGACCCTCGCCCCTTCGGCGGGCTCGCCGCTGAGGCTAGCCTCGTCGCTCTGCAGGAATTTGTTCCTTCCGCAACGGCGAAGCTGTCCGTCAAGGGCTTTGACAAGGACGTTTACGTCGCTACCGTGCTGCCCGGTGCTACCGCGGCGCTCATCCGTGATGAGGAATCCGGTGGTGAGGCCTTCGTGGGACTGCAGGTGCAGTCTCACACGCACAACCCGGGCCGCGACCTGGCTTTCGCCCTGAACTGGGTGAAAAACAACGCGCCGGGCTCCACCCTCGAGTCCACCGCTGCTGATGGCTCCCAGCCGGAGCTCAAGGAGCTGCTGGAAGAGGACGCCGAACTGGAGATCAACGTCTACCAGGACTTCGCGTGGTGGATGCCGGAGGGTGCACAGGTTCCGCCGCAGATGGCGCAGGCTCTGCAGCGCGCCAACGATTCCGTCATCGAGTCCTACCAGGTGGGCCAGGAGGCTGAGGGCTTTGTCGGCACCGCCTTCTGGGCTAACGCCGGGGGCGGCAAGGCCCACATCCGCTGGGTTCGCCCCTGTGATGACGAGAATGCTTTCCTCAACGCGCTGGCGCGCGTGGCTGCTCGCGGCGAGCTCAACTTGGGCGAGGACACCAAGTTCGCCGGTGTCTTCCGCACCCACGGTCTGATCGCCCCGGTCTTTGACCTCGACCCAGAGGTCGCGCACGACTCCTACGAGGCCGAGCTGTCTCGCGTGAACAAGGCGTTGGAGGAGGAGATCTCCAACGACGCCAACCTCGACGCCGATGAGCGCAAGCAGCTGCAGAACATCAAGTCCCGTCAGGTGACGCTGCGCTAATTCCTCGGCGCCTTCGCCCCGAGGCTTAGGTACATATCGATCAAATAGGGCTCCAAAACCACGAGGTTTTGGAGCCCTATTTGATCGAAACGACCGGTCGAAGCCTTAGCGCATGGAGTCCCAAAGTGCTTGGGCCTCGGCGTCATCCCAGAGGACGACATTACCCACGACCGTGTCCTGGAAGCCGCCGATCGGCACAGTCTTCGTCTCCACGCCCGAGGCCATCGACAGTGCCACGCGGGCAAGGTGCCAGACGTGGTCCTTCTCGTTGACGATGAAGGAATCTGCGGTGTGGTTGACCAAGGAGATGGCCTTGAAGGGGTTGCCGATGGTGGAGAAGGACGTTGCCTTATCCAGCAGCGCGGCGAAGAACTCGCGCTGGCGCTCGACGCGGTCCAAGTCACCCATCGCGGTGGCGCGGGTGCGCACGTAGCCGAGGGCATCCGGGCCGCGGAGCTTCTGGCATCCCGCTTGGAGGTCGATGCCGGCGAGCGGATCGTTGATGGGTTCCTTGACACAAATCTCCACGCCGCCCACGGAATCCACGACGTTGGCTAAGCCGCCCATGCCGATCTCCGCATAGTGATCGATGTGGAGGCCGGTGGCTTGTTCCACGGTTTGGGTCAGCAGCTGCGGCCCACCGTAGGTGAAGGCGGCGTTGACCTTGTCCATGCCGAAGCCGGGCACATCGACGTAGCTATCGCGCGGAATGGAGACCAGCTGGGCCTTTCCGGATGCGGGAATGTGCAGAAGCATGATGGTGTCGGTGCGGCCAACTCCTACGTCACCGCCGGTGCCCAGCTCGGCCTGTTGTTCCTCGGTGAGGCCCTGGCGCGAGTCCGAGCCCACCAACAGCCAGTTCGTCCCGGAGGTCGGCGTCACCTGCTCGGAGGGCAAGGCATCGATACGGGTCAGGCGCGAATCCGTCCACAAGGTGAAGGCCACCATGAAGACGAGGGCGATGACGATGAGCCAGCCTAAGCAGCCGAAGACCTGCTTGGCCGGGTTGACCTTCTTGCGGCGGCTATGCGGGCGCCGAGCAGGACGCCCGCGGGACGCAGTCTGTGGGGAGTAGCTGCGCGGCGGTGCGTCGGGGCTTCGCCGGTATGCGCCGGCGGCAGGTTCCCGGGCGGGCATGTTCTGCTGGGGCGCCGGGCGCGGCGATGCGTGCTGAGCCATATAAGCATCGACGTCGAAGCGGGTTTCCTCCGGACGCGAGCGCTGCGCACTGGGGCGCTGAGCGCGAGAAGAAGAGTGCGTGGGATTAGCTCGCTGCCCGGAGGGGCGGCGACGCACCGGGCGTCCATAACGATCCCGCAGGGGCTGCCCGTCAGCGCCAAGGACGAACTCACCGGCATCCTGCCCGGCAGCATGCGCACCGCGCGGGCCATCCGGGCCGTGGGGGTGGGCCGGGCCAGTGGCACCCGCGCGGCGGGAATCGCCGTGGGGATCGCCAGCGCGGCGGGAATCGCGCTCTGGATCGTGTCCTTGGTAGGTCATGGGGAACACTGTACCGCGAAATCACTTCCGCCCCACCTTTCACACAGGGCGCGGTCGTGGTCTTTTCGGTGCCACGAGCCCTCGGCCCGCGCTTAAGCACCGAAGAGCAATGTGTAGCCCACGAAAGCGATGGCGTCGATCAGAAAATGCGCGATGACCAGAGGCCACACCTTCCCCGTGCGGTGGAAGTACCAGCCATAGAGCACGCCCATGATGATATTGCCGAAGCCTGCGGAAACACCCTGGTAGAGGTGATAGGAGCCGCGCAGGATGGAGGAAGCAGCCAGCGTTGCGGGCAGGGCCCACCCAGACTGCTTGAGCCTGGTCATGAACCAGTACACCACCACCAGCTCCTCCGCCCACGCGTTGGCGAAGGACTTGATGAGCAGCACCGGGATCTCAATCCAACTGTCAAAAGCCCCCGGCACCACCTCCTTGGTCCAACCGAAGTGCAGCGCCACGTAATACAGCACCAACCCCGGCAGACCAATGACTGCCGCCAACGCCGCGCCGTGCACACCATCGCGCCACCGCGGGCGGGGCGGGAAAGAGATCAGATAGAGCGCAAGCGCTCCCCACGCGAAAAGCACCGCGGCGCTGCAGAGTTGGAAGGCGAGGTCGAGCAGCGTGGTCGCCGATTGGGAGGCGTTGATGGTGACCGATTGCTCGTTGAGCGGGGCCGGGTTAAGCAAGGCATCAGTCAGCCGCAGCGCGGCGCGCACGCCCGAGATACCAAACGTGATGGTGAGGACGATGAGGATTTCCGCGCGCAGGCGTGAGCGCGCGGTCATGGGTGAAGTACCTGGGCGAGGCCGAGAAGGGAGGCGTCGTCAAGCGTGATTGAACCCAACTGCACGCCCACGGGCGGGTGATCGCGCACCGGCCACGGCACGGAGATGGCAGGCAGCTGCGCCACGTTGAACAACGAACCCCACGGTGACCACCGCGTTTGCTCATCAAAGTTGGCCTGGTGCTCCAGCGCCAGGAAGTGCCCACGCCGGGGCGGATCGAAGGCCAGCATGGGGCTCAAGATGGCATCGACTTCCCACTCTTGTGCCAGCAGCTCCGGCAGCTGCGCGGCGTGCGCGCGGGCTGAGGCGAATTCGGAATCCGTGACGCGCCGGCCCTTCGCACGGATCCACTCCGCGTAACCCTCCGCGAAGTCAAGGCCGGCCAGCCGGCGGCTAAAGATGTGTTGAAAGGCCTCAAAGGTAGTCGCGGCCTGGGGGTAAGGGGAAATGGCCACGGTTTCAAATCCCGCGCCTTCAAAGGTGGCGGTGGCCTCTGCGACCGCGCGCAGCATGTGCGGGGCCACCTCGGTGTTAGCGAAGAGGGGATCCGTCAGCACTCCGATGCGGGCGCGCCGGGCGCGCGGACGAAGGCCGTGCAGCGTTGCGGTATCGGCGATGCTGCGCGTGATGAACCCCTGCACCGAGAGGTCCTCACCGCCGGGCTTGAACCCGACGACGCCACAGGCGGCAGCCGGCACGCGGATGGAGCCTCCGCCGTCGGAGGCATGCGCAGCGCGCAGCAGACCCCGCGCCACCTGGACCGCCGCTCCGCCGGAGGAACCGCCCGGCGTATGGCCCGGGTAGAGCGGATTATCCGGGTGCGCCAGGCCTACAGGTTCGGTGTCCACGCGCAGGCCCAGCTCGGGCGCGGCGGATTTGCCGACGACGAGCGCGCCGGCGTCGATAAGCTCCTGCACGAAAGGATCGGTCTCCTCCGCCACGTAGGCGCGCTCGGCATGACCGAGCGTAGTGGGCATGCCGGCGACGTCATTGAGGTCCTTGACCGAGAGAATCCAGCCGCTCAAGCGCCCGTGCGCCTGCGGCCGGCGCTCGAGGTCGAGGTACGTGAAGCCGTGTTCCGCGGGGTCCAGACCAGATAGATCCTCGCGCAGCTTGTCCAGAGTGAACTCGGTGCTGTCCATGGCGGCTCAGTTTAGTAGTTACGTGAGATAAAGTTGCTGTCATGAGCACCACCATCGCATTCCTCGGGCCCGCCGGAACCTTCACGGAAGCGGCGATGCAGCACTTCGCCGCAGACTTTGCTTCCCCCGAGGGGCTGCCGGTGAACTCGCCGGCCGAGGCGTTGGCAGCGGTGCGCTCAGGTGCGGCGGACTATGCCTGCGTGGCTATCGAAAACTCCGTGGACGGTCCGGTGACTGCCACCTTTGACGCGCTTGCCGACGGCTCCCGGGTCCAGATCTACCGCGAAGTAGACCTGCCGGTGTCCTTCTCCATTCTGGTGCGCCCCGGCACTTCCGCGGAGACTCTTCGCACCTTCTCCACGCATCCTGTGGCCTACCAGCAGGTGCGCGGTTGGTTGGAGCAGAACCTGCCGGGCGTGGACTATGTTCCGGCGGCGTCGAATGGCGCGGCGGCGCAGGCCGTGGCGCGAGGGGAGGTGGATGCCGCGGCTGCCCCGGCACGGGCAGCGGAGGTCTTCGGGCTGGAGTCTCTTGCGGAGAACGTGGCGGATGTCGCGGGGGCCACGACGCGGTTCGTCCTCGTGGGGCCGGCCGGAAAGCCCACCGCGCGGACCGGCAAGGACAGGACGTCCGTCATCTTCACCCTTCCCAATGAGCCCGGCTCCCTGGTTGGGGCCCTGCAGGAATTCGCGCACCGCGGGGTGGACCTCTCCCGCATCGAATCGCGTCCGCTGCGCACCGTCTTCGGTAACTACCGTTTCCATGCCGACCTCATCGGACACATCGAGGACCAGCCGGTCGCGGAGGCGCTGCGGGCGCTGTGGTTGCGCGCGGAGGATGTCGTTTTCGTGGGTTCCTGGCCTTCCGTGGTGGCGCTAGGGGAGGCCCCACGGGATTTGGCGCGGTTGAAAGAGGCCGATGAATGGGTAGCGCAGGCGCGCACCGGCCAATAGTGTGGTGAAGCATGACCGGAAGAATCATCCTGCTGCGCCACGGCCAGACCTTTTCCAATATTGACCGCATCATGGACACCCGCCCGCCGGGCGCCGAGCTCACCGAGCGCGGCCGCGGCCAGGCGGAAGATGTTGGCCGCGAGTTGGCTGAGCTGTGCGCGGGGCGCCGCGTGCGCTTTGTGTGCTCTATTGCCCTGCGCGCCCAGCAGACCGCGATGCTGGCCGCCCGCACATACGGCGAGGCCGCCGATGAGCGCGGTGTTCCGGTGGAGGTTCGCGTGGGCCTGCACGAGGTCTTTGCCGGTGAGCATGAAATGAGTGGCAGCGAGGATACCCACCGCGAATACATGGTGGCGCTGCGCGGCTGGCTCGACGGCGATGAAGCTGCCCGGATGCCTGGCGGTGAGAGCTACGTGGATGTGCTCGAGCGCTACCAACCGGTGTTGGAGGATCTCGCTGCGGAGCTGGAGGATGATGAGGATATAGTCGTCGTCAGCCACGGCGCCGCCATTCGCGTAGTGACGAGACATGCCTGCGGCGTGGACCCAGACTTTGCCTATACCGGCTACATGCCGAACTGCCGCTTTACCCTCATGGAGCCGCAGGGGCAGTCTTTTGGCCAGTGGACACTCAAGCGCTGGGCGGATACCGAAGTCTAACCCGCTGCGGCCACGGTAGGTTTCGTTGTGGCCGCGGTAGGCGCCCCGCTGGGCGCCCCGCTGGGCGCCTACCCCCAGCCGAGCTCGTGGAGGCGGTCCTCCTCGAAACCGAAGTAGTGTCCGACCTCGTGGAAGACGGTCACCATGACCTCGTGGGCCAGCTCCTCTTCCGAGTTGCTCATGGCCTGCAAAGGTTGCCGGTAAATGGAAATGGTATCCGGCAGGTAGCCGGTGTGTGAGGCGGTGCGGTGCGTGAGCATCACGCCCTCATAAAGCCCCAACAGATCCGGGTTATCCGGGTGTTCCTCCTCGACGAGGATGACGAGATTGCGCATCTGGTCGACGAAGCGATCCGGAATCTTATCCAGGGCCTCACCGACTAGCTCTTCGAAGCGTTCCTCGCTGACCTCGTACACGTGCGTACTCCCTGTGAAATAGTCGGGGTTTATTGGGCCGGTGTCGGCGCAGTCGTGGCGGCAGGAGCGGCACTGTCGCCAGCCGGCTGTGCGTTCTCGCCGCCCGGCTGGGCGTTCTGGTCACGCAGCGGGTTGCGCTTCGGCTGCTCGGTGGGTGGGGCACCGTTGATGTTCAGAGAATCTCGTCCCTCCGCAGCGGAGCCGGTAATGGTGGAAAACAGGCCGTCGTTGACGTGGATGAGGGAGCAGTTCACCGAACGGGAGCCGGCTTCCCAGGACTCGCGGTTCATTGCGCCCCAGAAAGGCTGCAGCGTGGATTGGTAGAGGTTTTCCTCGCCGCCTAGGTAGTCCATGGCGTCCTGAGTACACGTTTCGGAGAGGAACTTATCCATGTCCTCGTCGTTGGGGTAACCATCGGGGAATTTCTCGGCCAGGTTAATGACGGATACGGTCTCCATCTGGTGCGGCTCGCTACACGGAACGGTGCTGAGCACTTGGTTTTCGTCCACCTTGCGGCATTCGCCTGGCTTGGCGACGACCGCCTGGTCCACCTCACTGACCTTGCCAGTGGATTCCTGGGGGACCCCATTGGCGTCGGTGGTTTGCAGGCCGCACAGCAAGGTGCGGTCGCCCTGCTCCCAGGAGGCGGCCGGCGGCAGGATGGAGGCGATGTCGTAGCGGCCGTTGGGATCCCACTTGCCGTTGAGGTAGCTCACCGTGGGGGCTTCGCACAGCTCGTCGCGCAGGGCGTTTTGCCGTGTGATGTCGGGGCGCTTGGCATTGGGGCCGAACTCGCTGGTGGGGTAGGCGCTGAGGTCCTCGCGGGAGGAGACCTCGAAGCGGTGCGGCTTATCGCAGCTGGTCTGCTCGAAGCCGGTGGCAGTGCCGTCTGGGGCGATGTCCCACGTCACGCACGAACCAGCGG
The DNA here is from genome assembly GCF_001815785.1 of Corynebacterium sp. HMSC056F09. Lineage (NCBI taxonomy): Bacteria > Bacillati > Actinomycetota > Actinomycetes > Mycobacteriales > Corynebacteriaceae > Corynebacterium > Corynebacterium sp. HMSC056F09. Next base: position 58,126 of record NZ_KV821921.1, on the reverse strand, counting down.
AGGCGGTAGTAAAGGATGCGATCTCTCCTTCGGAGGGATCGGCGGCCTGACTGCCGTCGGCGCTGGGGGCAGCGGAGCCTTGTGCGGCCGAATCGGTACCGGTTGGCTCGCCGCTAAAGAGGCCGTAGGACGCCATGAAGGCGGCCGCGGCCACGGCTGCAACGAGGACGACGCGGATGGCGGAGGCGGAGCGCCACGCAGATGAAGTGCTCATAGAACTCTTCATACTACTCCCTTAGCGTCCCTGGCTTCTAGCCCGCCCGGCGCCGTGCGGGAGCACGGCGCCGCTAGATACGTGCGCGGGAGACGTGCGTTGTGAGCCGGTAGCGGTCTGTGCGGTAGACCGAGGAGCACCATTCAACCGGTCGGTCCCCCGAGCGGGCGAGGCGGGGGATGTGCAGCAGTGGGGGGCCCGGTGAGACGTCGAGAAGCTCGGCGATGTCCTCCTCTGCCGCGACGGCCGTGACCGTCTGCTCGGCCTCGGTGATGGGAACCTCGAAGGTGCTATCCAAAATCGCGTAGACGGAATTGTAGATGTCATTCTCCAGCAGCGACGGCGCAAAGGTGGAGTTGTACCAGCCATCGTCGATGGAATAGGGCTCGCCATCGCCTAAGCGCAGGCGCCGCAGGTGGGTATGGGCCACGGTGGTTTCCGTGCCGAAAAACTCGCAGACCTCACTGGGGGCGGTGCTGCGCTCGCCCAGCAGGATCCGCGAGGAAGCCTGTACCTTTTGGTAGCCCATCTCATCGGAAAAGGACGCCAGGTGGAGCCGGGAGACCAGTGGATTCGGAGCCACGAAGGTACCTTTACCGCGCACGCGGCGCAGGCGGCCCTCCGCCACCAAGTCACCAATGGCGCGGCGCACGGTGATGCGGGAGACGCCGTAAGTTTCCTCGAGAATGCGCTCGCCCGGGAGGATGTCACCAGGTTTGAGGGTGGTGCGGCAGAGCTCGGAGAGAATATCCCGCAGCTGAGCGTGCTTGGGCACGGGGCCGTCGGTAATAATGTGAGCTGCCATGTTATCCATGATAGCCAGCTGGTTATGACCAGCGCAAAGGTGTGGCCGTGCGCTAGACTATCCGGCGTGATTGATCTCAAATTTCTTCGCGAAAATCCCGATGTCGTCCGCGCCTCCCAGGTAAACCGTGGGGAGGATCCCTCTTTGGTGGACCAGCTGCTCGCTGCTGATGAACAGCGCCGCGCGGCCATTGTGAAGGCTGACCAGCTGCGCTCGGAGCAGAAGGCCTTTGGCAAGAAGATTGGCCAGGCCTCCCCGGAGGAGCGCCCGGCGCTGCTGGAGGGCTCCAATGAGCTGAAGGAAAAAGTCAAGGCGGCCGGCGAGGAAGCGGCCGCGGCCGAAGCCAAGGTAACGGAGCTGCAGTACCAGCTCTCCAACGTGGTGGAGGGTGCCCCGGCTGGTGGCGAGGATGATTTCGTCGTGCTCGAGGAGGTCGGTGAGAAGCCGCAGTTCGACTTTGAACCGAAGGATCACCTGGAATTGGGTGAGACGCTGGGGCTTATCGACGTCAAGCGGGGCGCCAAGGTCGGCGGCGCACGTTTTTACTACCTCACCGGTGATGGCGCCTTCCTGCAGCTGGGCATGCTGATGCTGGCTGCGCAGAAGGCCCGTGAGGCCGGCTTTAGCCTTATGATCCCGCCGGTGCTCGTGCGCCCGGACGTGATGCAGGGCACCGGTTTCTTGGGTCAGCATGCGGATGAGGTCTACTACCTGCCGGCGGATGATCTCTACCTGGTCGGTACTTCGGAGGTGGCTCTGGCTGGCTACCACAAGGAAGAGATCATCGACCTGTCCAAGGGCCCGCTGCAGTATGCGGGCTGGTCCTCCTGCTTCCGCCGCGAGGCGGGTTCGCACGGCAAGGACACCCGCGGCATTCTGCGCGTGCACCAGTTCGACAAGCTGGAGATGTTTGTCTACTGCAAGCCGGAAGACGCCGAGGAGATGCACCAGAAGCTGCTGAACATGGAAAAGGACATGCTCGCGGCGATGGAGCTGCCCTACCGCACCATCGACATCGCGGGCGGAGACCTCGGTTCTTCTGCAGCCCGCAAGTTCGATAACGAGGCGTGGGTGCCCACCCAGGGCACGTACCGCGAGCTCACTTCGACCTCGAACTGCACCACCTTCCAGGCGCGCCGCCTCTCCACGCGCTACCGCGACGAGAACGGCAAGACCCAGTACGCCGCCACGCTCAACGGCACCCTGGCTACCACCCGCTGGCTCGTGGCCATCCTGGAGAACCACCAGCAGGCAGACGGTTCCGTGGTGGTTCCGGAGGCATTGCGCCCATTCGTGGGTAAGGACGTTCTTTACCCCGTAAACTCCTAGAAGAATGACAGGAGGCGCCGCAGGCGCCTCCTCTGATCCCCGGTTGTGCCCTCTTAAGGCCCTAAATCCTCCCTGGAGCATCATGAGCGTTGTGACTAATTTCCTCTACCGGCAGATTACGCACATTGGCCGCGGGGTGACCTTGGCCCAGGGGCTGAAGATGCGCCTGTCCGGCGAGGAGAATATCCCGGATAAGGGCGGGGCCGTCATCGTGTGCAATCACACCGGCTACATGGATTTCCTCTTCGGGGCCTTCTTGGCTTATCGCAAGCGGCGTTTGGTGCGCTACTTGGCTAAAGCCTCCATCTTCCAGACGCCGGTGGCCGGTCAGCTTTTTCAGGTGATGGGGCATGTTCCGGTGGATCGCATCGATGGCGGGGCGTCGATTGTCAAAGGCATCGAGCTGGCCAAGAATGGCGAGCTCGTGGGTGTGTTTGCGGAGGGCACGATTTCCCGCAGCTTCGAGATTCGCAGCATGCGCAACGGTGCGGCGCGTATCGCCCACGGCGCGGGTGTTCCGATCATCCCGCAGGTCATCTTCGGCTCCCAGCGCATTTGGACGAAGGGCCAGAAGAAGCACCTAGGCCGCACCAAGACCCCAGTGCTGATCACGGCTCTTGAGCCCTACTACACCACGGGCGATTTCGATGCGGATATCGCGGAGGTGCGCCGCCGGATGCAGGAGGCTCTGGAGGGGCTGTGGGCTCAGTACGAGGAGGAATTCGGCCCGATGCCGGCTGGCGAATACTGGGTACCGGCCCGTAAGGGTGGGGGCGCGCCGACGCTGGAGGAGGCCGAGGCCCAGGACTCCGAGGTGGAGACTGAGCGCTACCGTGTGCGCCGGCTGCGCGATGATCTGACCAATCTCAAGGAGCACGTGTCCGAGGCCACCGTGGAGCTCATGCGCGACCGGATGGCGTTGATGAAGCCGGGTAGTAATGAGGAAACCGGTACCGCAGAAGCCGGAGCCGAGGCCGCCGAGAAGGACCGCCCGCGTACCGCGCCGGAAACCCTTGAGTGGATCAAGGAAAACCTCAACTCGGTGGTCGAAGAGGCCATGCGCGGTGTCGAGGAGGGCCGCGACAAGGTCACGGGGGTGATGGCGCAACTGAAGTCTGATGTCATGGAGGCCCAAGCTTCCATGGCTGCGAGCAGTAAGGAAATCTTCGCTGGCTCCGTGGTGGAACAGGGGTTGCTCTCCGCGGCGACGCAATCTCGGCTCATTGTCTCGCGCCTGCCCCACCGCGTGAAGGCGCAGTATTCCGAAGTGCCGCGCGTGGTCGTGGCGGATCAGAGCGCGCTGAGCATGGAAAACGGGGAAATCTCGGCGCGGCTCCAAGAAGCGCTGACGCAGCTCCACCCGCAGGTTGAGGAGTTTGTCGTGCTCTCGCCGCAGGGCGAGGTACTGGACGCTGCCGCCTTTGGGGACCTTCCGCAATCGTGTTGGCGCATCGCCTGCTCGGACGGTGCCGAAGGGGTGCAGTTCAACGATGCCCCCGGGGGAGTGGTGGCGACGGCCTCTTCCCCCGCGGAGGGGCTGGCGGCCGTGGTGAAGAAGATTGGGGCCGAGCCGAAGGATCTCTTGTTCTTTGCCAATGAGCCGGGGGATGAAACCTTTGCGGAGGGCGGGGACGGCGTCGCCGTGCGCATGGTGGCGCTTGAGACTGCACCCATTGAGGTGATTAAGGCTGCGCAGGCGGTGACGTATTCCACCGAGCGCTACGGAATGGCCGAGGTGCTGGAGGCGATGGCGCGCTTGCAGTAGGAGAAGAAATAAGTCTTGACACCCTGGACTTAAGAAGCGTTCGCAACGCCCGTTAACACCCCCGGAAGGGGGTGTTATTTTATTTTGTCATCCTATGAAACGGCTTAGAAACTCCAGCTTACGGCGGCGGAACTTACGTGTGAGTAGCGTCTCCAGAGAGAATTTGGCGTGATCTATAGCATTGGCCGTGGGAGAAAACTTCTTCTTCATTCGCCTTTCGAGCAGGTGGCCGAGGTGTCGGTGCACAGGACGCGCGTGGTGGATGAGCGCAACATGCTGCGCACACCGTCAACTGGACAGGACTTTCTGACGCCGTGCAGCGAGAGAGGAGACTCGGTCAACAATGACCACGACGAGTATTAACAGCTTCAACCCTGAGTATTTTGAAAAGACGTGGAACGACTACTCCACCGAGGACTATGACGTCGTCATCATCGGCGGAGGTTCCGTAGGCGCCGGTGCTGCACTGGATGCGGCCACTCGTGGCCTGAAGACGGCTGTGCTGGAATCCCAAGACTTTGCGGCGGGCACGTCTTCGCGTTCCTCCAAGATGTTCCACGGTGGCCTGCGCTACCTGGCAATGTTCGACTTCCGCCTCGTTGCGGAGTCCCTCAAGGAGCGCGAGCTCAACATGTCGACCCTAGCGCCGCACCTGGTCAAGCCGCTGAAGTTCATCTTCCCGCTGACCCACCGCGGCTGGGAGCGCGTCATGATGTTCGGTGGCTTTACCCTCTATGACCTGATGGGCGGAGCCAAGAGCGTCCCGATGCAGAAGCACCTCACCCGCAAGGGCGTGCTGAAGGTGACCCCGGGCCTCAAGGAGGACGCCGTCGTCGGTGGCGTGCGCTACTATGACACGCTTGTCGACGACGCCCGCCACACCATGACCGTCCTGCGCACTGCCGCCGAGTATGGCGCTAGCGTGCGCACCGGCACTGAGGTGATTGGCTTTGAGAAGGACGGCCGCGGCCGCATCACTGCCGCGAAGGTCCGGGACCTGGAAACAGGCCGCGAGACCACCGTGAAGGGCAAGGCCTTCATTAACGCGACCGGTGTGTGGAACGACAAGATTCAGGAGATGGCGGGCGCTGAAGGCAAGTTCACCGTCCACGCTTCCAAGGGCGTTCACATCGTGGTCCCGAAGGATGCCCTCGACGCCGACGCCGCGCTGTGCTTCGTCACCGAAAAGTCCGTGCTCTTCGTCATCCCGTGGGGTGAGTACTGGATCATCGGCACCACCGACACCGATTGGGAGAAGGGCCTGTCCCTGCCGGATCCGGCGCCGACCAAGGCGGATATCGACTACATCCTGGATGAGGTCAACCAGCGCGTGCGCGACAAGATCACCCGCGATGACATCGTCGGCGTGTACTCCGGTCTGCGCCCGTTGCTGTCCGGCAAGTCCGATTCCACCACTAACCTGTCGCGCAACCACGCCGTTGCCCGCGTCGCACCGGGCATGGTGTCCGTCGCCGGTGGTAAGTACACGACCTACCGCGTCATCGGCAAGGACGCGGTGGATCTGGCCGCGAAGGAGCTGGGGACCAAGGTGGCTGAGTCCGTGACCGAGCGCACCCCGATTCTGGGTGCGGACGGCTACCACGCACTGGCTAACCAGGTTCCGGCACTGGCCCGCCGCTACAACCTCGACGAGGACCGCATCGAGCACCTGCTCGGCCGCTACGGCTCGCTGATCGGTGAGGTCCTCGCCCCGGCTGCTGACGACGCCACGCTGCTCGAGTCGGTTCTGGGTGCCGAGAGCTACATCTGGGCAGAGGTGCGCTACGCCGTGACCCACGAGGGTGCCCTGCACATCGACGACATCGTCTCCCGCCGCCTGCGCGTGGCCATCGAGTTCGCCGACCGCGGCGTCGCTGCCGCACAGCCGATCGCTGAGTTCGTCGCCCCGCTGCTGGGCTGGGATCAGACCGATATCGAGCGGGAAGTCTCCCACTTCACCAAGCACACTGAGGCAGAGCTCGCCGCTGAGGCAGCGCTGACCGACCGTGAAGCAAACGACATCCTCGAGCGCGCAGGAAGCGCACGAGCCACCAAGGAAGAAGCCTAAAAGTCACGGGGCCTAGCGAGCGGTGGATATCCCTCGCTGGGCCCTTGGCCTAGGCAGATAAGAAAGGACATCTTATGACCGGAATGGATGCATTCCTGTGGGAGTTCATCGGCACTGCACTGCTGCTCCTGCTCGGCAACGGCGTGTGCGCCGTTGTGAACCTCCGAACTTCTGGCGCGCGCGGTTCGGACTGGATCGTCATCGCTATGGGCTGGGGCCTCGCGGTTTTCATCGGCGCTAGTGTCGCGGACCCCTCCGGCGGTCACCTCAACCCGGCGGTCACCATCATGCTGGCGGTGAACGGTTCCCTTGAATGGGGCCTCGTTCCCTACTACCTGCTGGGGCAAATTCTCGGCGCCATGCTTGGTGCATTCCTTGCCTGGGCTACGTTTAAGCAGCTTTTCGACGCCAACAACCTCGATGAAGCCGGCAACGTCACCGGCGCCAACAAGAACACTGGGGGGATTTTCTTTACCGCCCCGGCGCACCCGAACAACGGCTGGAACGCAGCCACCGAGTTCATCGCTACCTGCGTACTGCTCATGTTCATCGCCTTTGGCCCGGCCGGCGGCGAGTTGGGTCCGCTGAAGTACTTCGCCGTTGCCTTCGTCGTCGTGTCTGTGGGCCTGTCCCTCGGCACCGCTACCGGCTACGCGATCAACCCGGTCCGTGACCTCGGACCCCGCATCATGTACGCCTTCGTCCTCCCCATCAAGGACAAGGGCAGCGCCAACTGGGGTTATGCCTGGGTTCCGGTGGTTGCACCGACCTTGGCGGCCGTCGCTGTCGGCCTGCTGTCCATGGCTCTCTAAAAATCAGACCTTCACTACTCAGAAACGGAGAACACAATGTCTACCAAGCGCTACGTTGCAGCGATTGACCAAGGAACTACGTCCACCCGCTGCATCATTTTCAACCACGACGGCGAGCAGGTGTCCGTCGGCCAGCTCGAGCACGAGCAGATTTTCCCGGAGAAGGGCTGGGTCGAGCATGACCCGGAGGAAATCTGGAGCAACACCCGCCGCGCTGTGGGTGAAGCTTTGGCCAACGGCGACATCAATGTCGAAGATATCGCAGCACTTGGCATTACCAATCAGCGTGAGACCACCGTCGTGTGGGACAAGAACACGGGTAAGCCGGTATACAACGCCATCGTGTGGCAGGACACCCGCACCACCGAGATTTGTAAGGAACTCGCTGGTGATGAAGGTGCGGACAAGTGGCGTCGCCGCACCGGCCTCATCATCAACTCCTACCCAGCCGGCCCGAAGGTGAAGTGGATCCTCGATAACGTCGAGGGCGCCCGCGAGCGCGCGGAGAAGGGCGAGCTGCTCTTCGGCACCATCGATACCTGGCTCCTGTGGAACCTCACCGGTGGCGCCGACGGCGACAACGGCCAGGAAGCCCTGCACGCCACCGATGTCACCAACGCTTCCCGTACCCTCCTCATGGACATCGAGAAGCTCGAGTGGGATGAGGAACTGTGCAAGGAGATGGGGATTCCCACCTCCATGCTGCCGGAGATCCGCCCGTCCCTGGGCGACTTCCGCACCGTCCGCGAGCGCGGCTCGCTGTCCGGTGTGCCGATTCGCGCCATCCTGGGCGACCAGCAGGCCGCCATGTTTGGCCAGGGCTGCTTCCGCCCGGGTTCTGCTAAGAACACCTACGGGACCGGTCTGTTCCTCCTGCTCAACACCGGTACCACCCCGAAGTTCTCCGAGAACGGTCTGTTGACTACCGTGTGCTTCCAGCGCGAGGGCGAGCGCCCGGTGTACGCGCTCGAGGGTTCCGTCTCCATGGGTGGTTCCCTGGTGCAGTGGCTGCGCGATAACCTGCAGCTCATCCCGAACTCCGCGTCCATTGAGAACCTGGCTCGCGAGGTCAAGGACAACGGCGGCGTCTACATCGTGCCGGCTTTCTCGGGACTTTTCGCTCCGTACTGGCGCCCGGATGCCCGCGGTGTCATCGTTGGTCTGACCCGCTACGCCAACCGCAAGCACCTGGCCCGCGCCGTGCTCGAGTCCACCGCGTACCAGACTCGCGACGTCGCCGATGCCATGGTGGCGGACTCCGGCGTGGAGATCACCGAGCTGCGCGTCGACGGCGGCATGACCATGAACGAGCTGCTCATGCAGTTCCAGGCGGACATGCTTGGCGTGGAGGTCCACCGCCCGAAGAACGTGGAGACCACCGCTACCGGTGCGGCCTTCGCTGCGGGTCTCGATTCCGGTTTCTGGGATGACCTCAGCGTACTGGGCTCCCAGCAGGGCGACTTCAAGGTCTGGAAGCCGCAGCGCGAGAAGGACGAAGTCGAGGCTCTCTACCGCGACTGGAAGCGCGCCATCAAGCGTTCCCTGAACTGGGAAGACGTGGACGATGACGACGTTATCGCTTAAGGGCTAAGTAGCAGTCTTTGCAGGCAAGCGCGGCTGTCACGAGCATTCTCGTGGCGGCCGCCTTCGTCGTTGTGCGAGTGGCGGGCTGCGGCACGGTGGTGGGGAGCCAACGCTGCAGTGGACGTTGTTGTGGCCACCAGCGTTGCGGGTGCGCTCTTGTGTGCATCGCTCTGACGTAGACTCAGGGCTATGGCCAGTGACGTATTTTCGGACCGCGCTCCGCGCCTCATCATCAGTGACATCGATGGTACCTTGTTGGACCGGAACCACCGAGTTCCCAGGCGAAACCGCGAGGCAGTGGCCCGAGCAGTTGCCGCGGGCAGCGAGTTTGCGCTGGCGACCGGCCGGCCCTTCCGCTGGATCATGCCCGTACTGGAGCAGCTGACCGTGCGCCCGGTGTGCGTGACATCAAATGGCGCGGTGATTTATGACTCGGCAGAAGACCGCGTGCTCTCCGCCCACGAGCTCTCGCCTGAAGCCCTCGCGGAAATCGTGGAGGTGGCCACGAAGGTACTCGAGCCCCATGGCGGTGTTGGCTTCGGCGCGGAGCGCACGGGAGGCTCGGTCTTGGATCCGGTGGAGGAACTCTTCGTGGTGGAATCGCACTATTCGGAGAACGCGCTTTTTGAAGGCTTCGGCCTCGTGAGCGTCGGCGAATTGGTGTCCCGACCGGCGGTGAAGCTGCTGATCCGCAACACCGCGTTCTCCGCACCGGAACTCTACGAGCTTATTGCTCCGCACATCGATTCCGAGCTGGCCCACGTGACCTACTCAATGTCCGAGGGGATCCTCGAGGTGGCGGCCCCCAACGTGACGAAGCGGCGCGGAATTAAGTGGCTGGCCGAGCATCACGGTATCGCCCGCGAAGACATCATCGCCTTTGGCGATATGCCCAACGATATCGAGATGCTCGAGTGGGCAGGTTGCGGGGTTGCCATGGAGAACGCTCACCCAGAGGTCATGGAGGCGGCAGATGCGGTGACGGTAGCGCATCACCAGGCAGGTGTGGCAAAGGTGCTTGAGCGATGGTTCTAGTGCTGCTGTACCCCGCCGCGCTGTAGCCGTGAAGCCCAGCGCTACCTGCCCTTTTTCTAGCAGATTCTGAGAGTTTTCTGCCTCCGGTTGCGGGGTGTGTGGTGGTGTTTTAGTCTCGTGGGCATGGGGGATTTGGAGACTTATTTCTCCTATCGCAGTTCGGGGTTGGATCTTGTGGGGCTTGCGGTAGGCAGTGTGGATGATTTACGCGCGCGTGGTGCTTCTGTGGCTGATGCTGCGGAGTTGACTGGGCTGCATGCGGTGTATTTCGGGCCGACGCGTTTTAGCGGCAAGCAGCGCCAGGCGCGTGCGGCCGCGGTTTCTCAAAGGCATGATCTGGCGACGTTGAGCTTGATTGAGTCGTATACCGGCAGGGTGAAAAAGGAGTTGGATGCGTGGAATCTGCGCGTTCGGCTTGCGGCGACTCCGGCACACCGTATCCCGAAAGTGGCGAAGGAACGGTTGAAGCAGTTGCGGCCGCGGCGGGTGCCTGAACCTGGGGTGCGGTTGACGTATCGAAAGTCGGGTCCGCATTCGTTGACGATTACTGATTCAGCCTTGCGCATTAGTGAGATGCGCGGAACCTTGGAGTCGATTAATTCGGCTGATTTGTTGGATGCGGCAGGCCAGGTGTTCTTTGCTAAGGCTCATGGGGGAAGCAAGCCTGCGGTAGCGACCAATGTGGTGGTCACCTTGGATGAGTTGGATCAGATCGTGCGCGGTGAGGGCGATGATATTGAGCTTGTGCTTACCAACGGTGGGCGGATGACGGGTCGGGAGTTTGTAACCTATAAGTTTGCCGAGGTTGGGTATGTGACGTTGGTGCATCCAACGATTGGGCCGGTGTGGTTGCATCGGGTGCGGCGTTTAGCTGGGTTTGAGCAGCGGTTAATGGCCAGTGCGGAGCATCCGACGTGTGCGCGTGAAGGGTGCAATAAGCCGGCTGATTATTGTCAGGTGCATCATTTGGTGCCGTGGAAAGCTGGTGGGGCGACGGATCCGCCGAATTTGACGATGTTATGTGCGTATCACAATGGCATCAATGATGATGACCCGGATAAGCCGACTGGTGCTGGCTATGTCTTCCGGTTGCGGGGCGGGGTGGATTATGTGCCACCCTGGGCGGAGCCGATTACTTCCCAGGCGGCCTACAAGGCAGCACAAGCAGCGTTGAAGCAGCAGGCCAACGGGGGCGTAGTGGGCGGATCCCCGCCGGATACCTAAATCCAATAGATAACATGCCGAAGCGGGAGCCACCGAGGTGGCTCCCGCAATATCGGCGATCCCACAGGGCTGTGCGCGTGAGTTTTGCGCACACGCGGTGCGGCTGGGATTAGTTCGTGAAGACCTGAATCTGCTCAGTCTCCGGGTTGTAGACAATGGAACCGCCCTGGAACTGCACGCGGACTTCCTTGCCGAAGCCGGTGGGGAGTTCGTCGGAGGTCGGTAGGCCGAGCGTCGCCGCGTTGTTGCCCGAGGCCCATTCCTTCGCGATGCGTCCCACCAGCGCGTGCGTACCGGTCTCTTCGGAGCTCAGCACGACGCCGTTCTGGAAGAGCTGGTAGATGATGCCGGCCGACTCATCCGGACCGCCAACAGCCAGGCCCAGAGCCGGGCCGAAGGCGTTAAGGACTGCCGTCCACGTTTCCTTCAGGCCCTCGTTCTTGCTCAGGGAAAGCACCTTGGTCACGATCCCCGGGATCTGCTCCACCGGCAGGCCATTGACCGTCTGGTTCATGTCAACCTGGTGCTCGGAGCGGGCATACATAATGGCGAAGAGGGTGCCAGCCAGGCCGACTAGTGCGGTGATGGTGCTCATCGGGATTTCAGTATCGCCCAGCGAGGACGTTGCCTCCTGTGCGGGAGCTGCCGGTGCAGGAGCGGAAGGCGCGTGGTTGTCGTTCGGCGTGGAGTCGGAGGTATCCGGCGTAGGGGTATCCACGCTGCCCCAGTCCGTGGAGGTCGAACCAGACGCGCCCGACTTGATGGCGAGGTACTTCTTATGCGCTGCCGCACGGATCTGCGGCCAGCGGGCAATGGTGTACTGGCCCGGGCACGCGGTGTAGTGAACGTCGCTGTGGCCGAAGAAACCGTAGACTGGGGCATCCGAACCGGCCGGGTACTTCGAGCCGCGGAAGTTCTCCGCCGAGCGCAGGGAAACGCGGGAGGTCGGATCAACACCGGAAATCGCGCCCTTCCAGCCGGCAAGATCGGTGACGGACTCCAGCAAGGCCTCCGTCGGCTGGGCCGTCTCGTAGTTACCAATCATGGAAATGCCCCACGTATTCCGGTTGAAGCCACCGATGTGGGCGCCCTGCACGGCTTCATCGAGTCCGCCGTAGCGGCCCTCGTAGATGGTGCCGTACTTATCCACCAGCGCGTTGTATCCGATATCGCACCATCCCAGGTTCTGCGCATGGTACTTGTACGCGGCGCGCACCTGCGCGGCCGCCTGCGCGCGGGTGTAGTTATTGGAACCCGCGGTGTGGTGTAGCGCAATGGCCTTCACGCCGTCGTCATAGTCAGCGCCCTTGCAACGGATATTCTCATCCGCGCCCCAACCTGCGCGCGAGACCACGCGCGGCATGCCATCGGTCTCAGCGGTCGGCTCAATAACCTCGCCCTCCTGGGCGTTGCCGTCCATGAAGACCGCCTCGAGGCCTTCCACGTCGCTATTGGCGGGAAGTTCTTCGGTCTCAGCGACGGGGGCGATGTCGCCGACGTTGAAGGAGGCGTCGTCAAGCGCGGCGTCCTCAACGGGGGTTTCGGTGAACTCTTCGTCCAAGTTCGAGCCAGTCACCAGATCCACATTGTTGATGGAGACCTGCACGTCGTTGGTATCGCCCACGAAGATGAGCTCGGTGCCATTCGTAGCGTTGGGGTCATCGTTGTTGTAGGACATAGAGTCCATGTCGTACCACTCGGACCAAGACCCGTCTGGTTGCTTGGCGCGGGCGAAGGCTGCGACGTCGCGCGCACCCTTCCACGTGACGGCGAAAGAAGAGAAGGTCTCATCGCGGTGGAATTGCTTGACGGCGCGCGGGCCTTCGCCCTCGCCCTGGGCGGCGATGGCCGGGTCATCCACCACGACCGTTTCGCCCGACCCGAATGATTCAGAGGCCGAGCTTACTTCGATGGGGCCGCTGCCCGCTTCCTGGGTATGGATAAGGGTTTGGCCGCCCACGGCTGCGGCAGCGACCACAGCGATCGAGGTGACCGTGGCGATAACCGGCGTAGACCACGTCGATTTCGCGGGAACAAGACGACGTTTGAGGTGCACTATTACTCCCTAGGATGGTGTGCGCCACGAGGTTAAGAGGAGCGCAAAAAGTTAACTAACGGGACAAATGTTACGCCAGGTGTTGGAGTGAAAGAAGGTGTGACACGCGAGTTTTCTCGCTTGGGTGTCACCCGCCGTTCTGTGCGCGTTACTGCTTTAAGCTGATGCCCATGACTGCATATGACCTCATCGTTGTTGGATCTGGATTCTTTGGCCTCACCGTGGCCGAGCGCGCAGCCTCCCAGCTGGGCAAGAAGGTGCTCATCGTCGAGCGCCGCGAGCACCTGGGCGGTAACGCCTACTCGGAGGCCGAGCCGGAGACCGGCATCGAGGTTCACAAGTACGGCGCGCACCTCTTCCACACCTCGAATAAGCGCGTGTGGGAGTACTGCAACCAGTTCACCGATTTCACCGATTACCAGCACCGCGTCTTCGCCATGCACGATGGCACGGCCTACCAGTTCCCCATGGGCTTGGGCCTGATTAACCAGTTCTTCGGCCGCTACTACTCGCCGGATGAGGCGCGCCAGCTCATCAAGGAGCAGGCTGGTGAGTTTGCCGTGGATGAGGCGAAGAACCTGGAGGAGAAGGCCATCGCGCTCATTGGCCGCCCGCTCTACGAGGCCTTCATTCGCGATTACACCGCAAAGCAGTGGCAGACCGATCCGAAGGAGCTGCCGGCCGGCAACATCACGCGCCTGCCGGTGCGCTATACCTTCAATAACCGCTACTTCAACGACACCTACGAGGGCCTACCCGTTGACGGCTACGCGGCCTGGCTAGAGAAGATGGCGGAGCACGAGCTTATCGACGTCCGTCTCAACACCGACTGGTTCGACGTGCACGAGGAGGTGCGAGAGGCGTCGCCAAGCGCGCCGGTGGTCTACACCGGCCCACTGGATCGCTACTTCGACTTCGCCGAGGGCGAGCTGGGCTGGCGCACGCTGGACTTCGACCTGGAGGTGCTCGAAACCGGTGACTTCCAGGGCACCCCGGTGATGAACTACAACGATGCGGACGTGGACTACACCCGCATCCACGAGTTCCGCCACTTCCACCCGGAGCGCGCCGATAAGTACCCCAAGGACAAGACGGTGATCATGAAGGAGTACTCGCGCTTTGCCGAGAAGGGCGATGAGCCGTACTACCCGATTAACACCCCGGAGGACCGCTCCAAGCTGGAGGCTTACCGCAAGCTCGCTGCCGCTGAGGCCCGCGAGAACCAGGTCCTCTTCGGCGGCCGCCTGGGCACCTACCAGTACCTGGATATGCACATGGCCATCGCGTCCGCGCTGAGTATGTTCGATAACAAGCTGGCCCCGTTCTGGAATGAGGGCAAGGCCCTGGAGCAGGAGCGCGGCCACTAGGTTAGGACGCGTGCGGGTTGGTTCCCGCAGCGTAGCGTGGCGCGCTATGCTGAAACACCTCGATGGAAGGAGGTGACGGCATGGCCCAGCGCAAGAAGAAGCGTGCGGACCGCAGCATGTGGAAGATGTCCCCGGAGCGGCTCGAGGAACACCTCAAGCTGCGCAGTCGCGCAACGCGCATTCCCGATAAGAAGAAGGAGCAATCCAAGAAGGCCTGCCGGAACACCCGGCGGGCCTTTGGCCGTTTATGGGGAGGTTTCGCCAGCGTATGGAACTAGACCAAAGAAAATAAAACTTGTGGCCTGTCCAACAATCGCTTAAGGTTAACAGTAGGTTAACAATAGGCGAACAGAAAGTGAGTTTAGAGATGACTTCCCCTAACGCCCGCCGTTTCGATACGTTGCGCCAGGATTTACACGCAGATTATGGCCACGAGTACACCGCGCAGGAGATTGACTCCTTCCTCGATGCCACCATTGAGCGTCACGAAGCTGGTGCGACCTTAGATGAATTTGTTCCCGTGATGGTGGAGCGTGAGGTGCGCGAGCACTTCGGCACCCACCGCATCCACGTGCGTTTCTCCGCAGGCGCCGACCACGCCCTGGCGCAGGCTGCCGTGGCGCTGACGAAGAAGTACGCCGGCGATGCCCTACTTGTCGACGCCGCCGTGGCCCACCCCGAAAACGACCCGGACTCTCACATGGCCCACGTGCTGCAGGAGCGCGGCATGGCGGAACACCCGGACCGCTACGTCGAGGACCTGCGCTTGGTGACGATCCCGGATTACATCGTGTATCTGGGCCGCGAGGTCCCGCGCGATGAGGCCGGCAAGGACGTCAAGATTTGGGACATCGCCACGGCGGAAACCGTCGAGGAGACCCGCGAGCTGGCCGATGACCTCGGTGCCCGCGTGCTCTACATGCTCAACCGCCTGGGCATCGAGCCCATCTCGGAGGATGCGCCGGTGACGGCCTAAATCCCCGAGAGCTGTGATCTGACACTAGTTGATCTGACACTAGTTGGGTCGAGCATTCCAGTGCCATAAGCATTTCCCCAGACCTAGAACCCGAAACATGCAGGTCGGCGTCGTCAAGCACTGTGGCCTAGTTGAGCAGTGAACTGGAGGTTTCGGGTTCCAAGTCTGGGGATCTGGCGCACCAGGACGTAAAGGGTTCCACCAGCCTCTGGTGTGAAACCTTTCGCCAAGGCGCACCGTTCTTGCGCAAAGCTCGGCTGACGTGGACGTTGCAGTAGATTAGGGCGCGCGGATGCGGACGAGGAGTCACGTAAGAACAGCCGCGTGGGAACTCAGTGCAGCAGTGCTTAACCACTAATCTGGGGTTCTGAATACTGTCGAAATCTGTGTGGAGAACCGAAGATATCGTGACTGCCAACAATTCTGCTGCGTACGAACCCGTACAGCGCATCCTGCTGCCCAAGCGTGGCGAGCCGGTCGACGTCCGCATGCTCTACCTCATCGAGTCCGAGCAGAACCGCGAGCGCCTCAGCTGGAGCGGCCGCACCTCCGTGACAATCCCGGCCGGCGAGGAAGCATCCTTCGAGACTTACTTCAACGCCTTCCCGGCCGCCTACTGGCGCCGTTGGTCCCAGCTGAAGTCCATCGTGCTGGCGATGGACGTCGAGGGCGAGGCCAACATTTCCCTCTACCGTTCCAAGCAGGACGGCCAGCGCATCGCCGTGGCCAACCACGTGGTAACCACCGGCCACCACGAGTTTGAGCTGCCCCTGAAGAACTTCGAGGACGGCGGCCTGCTGTGGTTCGATGCCTCTGCTGTTGAAGACACCGTGCTTAGCGACGCCGCCTGGTGCGCCCCGCACGCCCCGAACCCGCAGCTCCTGCCGGACGGCAGCGAGTACCCGGCGCAGGAGAAGCGCGTCGCCGTAGGCATTCCGACCTTCAACCGCCCCACCGACGCCGTCGCGGCGCTGCAGGCGCTGGCGGAGGATCCGGTGGTGGACGGCATCATCGACTACGTCCTCATGCCGGACCAGGGCAACCAGCACCCAGCGGACGAGCCGGGCTACGACGAGGCCGTGGCCCACTTTGGTGAGCGCTTCCGCGAATTCCGCCAGGGCAACCTGGGCGGCTCGGGTGGCTACTCCCGCATCATGTTCGAGGCGCTGGAGAATACAGACTCGCCCTACATCCTCTACATGGATGATGACATTGCCATCGAGCCGGATTCCATTCTTCGTGCGGTCCAAGCAGCGCGTTATGCCGCCAAGCCCTTCATCGTGGGCGGGCAGATGCTCAACCTGCAGGAGCGCTCCCAGCTGCGCACCACCGGCGAGCGCGTGAACCGCGCTGACTTCATGTGGGGCGCGGCCGAGCACGCCGTCTACGACCACGACTTTGCCAAGTACCCGCTGCGCGCCATCGGTGATACGCAGTCCCGCCTCGACCCGAAGAAGTATGACTCCCGCGCGCTGCACCGCCGCGTCGACGTGGAATACAACGGCTGGTGGATGTGCCTCTTCCCGCGCGTCGTCGCGGAAAGCATCGGGCAGCCGCTACCGCTGTTTATCAAGTGGGACGACACCGAATACTCCCTGCGTGCTGCCGCCCACGGTTTCCCCACGGTGACCTGGCCGGGCGCGGCCATCTGGCACATGGCGTGGGCGGATAAGGACGATGCCATCGACTGGCAGGCCTACTTCCACCTGCGCAACCGCCTCATCGTGGCGGCCCTCTACCACGAGGGTGATGCGCGCGGGATTACCAAGTCGATCTTTAAGTCCACCCTCAAGCACACCATGTGCATGGAGTACTCCACCATGGCCATCCAGTTGGAGGCTATGAAGGACTTCCTGGCCGGCCCGGATCAGCTCTTCGACATCTTGGAGTCCTCGCTGCCGCGCATCGCCGCAATCCGCAAGGAGTTCCCGGACGCCGTCATCATCGATTCGGCGGATCAGCTGCCCGCGCCCACCGGCGCGCCGGGCGTGCCCACCCGCAATGTCGGTGGCCGCCTGGGCAAGATCAAGAAAATTCCGTGGCTTATCAAGTCCGCCAAGCACCTGGTCACCAAGGAAGACCCGGCACACCACGAAGCACCGCAGCTCAATCTCACCCCGGAGGAGGCCCGCTGGTTCACGCTCTCCCGCGTGGATTCCGCCACCGTCTCCACCGCGGGCGGCACTGGCGTGGCCTTCCGCAAGCGCGACCGCGAGCTGGCCCTCGAGCTGGTGAAGTCCACCCGCGAGCTGCTCAAGGAAATTGAGGATAACTTCGACGACCTGCGCGCCGAGTACCGCGCGGCTCTGCCGGAGCTGACCTCCCGCGAGTCCTGGCGAAAGGTCTTCGATGCCCAATAAGCTTTCTGTCGCCGAATCCCGTGTCCTCGAGAAGATCCAGGATGCGGCCTTCGATGCGCCCGGCGTTCTGCCCACCGCGCGGGGTTTAAGCCACTTCGGCGAGCACGCCCTGGGCTGGCTGGCGCTCTCCGGCTTAGGTGCCGCCGTGAATTACCAGAATCCGGCGCGCCGCCGCCAATGGGTAGCTGTCGGTGCGGGTGCTTTCACGGCGCACGCGGCCAGCGTTGTGATCAAGCGCATTGTGCGGCGCAAGCGCCCGGACTATGACTACGTCAAAGTCGGCGTGAAAACCCCTTCTAAGCTGTCCTTTCCTTCTTCGCACGCGACGTCGACAAGCGCGTTCCTCGTGGGCGCCGCTTACGTTCTGGGAACCCCGGCACCGCTCGTTGGTGTGCCGGTCATGATGGCCTCGCGTATGGTGCTCGGGGTACATTACCCATCCGATACGGCGATCGGCGCCCTGCTGGGAGCCGCCACCGCGGAAGCATGCCATCGCTATGAAAGGAAGACCGCATGAGCGAACGTCCTAACCGCGTCGACGACGGTGAGCAGAGAGTCTTCCACTCTGAGCCGCACACCTCCGGTATCGATACCGGCCGCAAGCGCAAGCCGCCGAAGAACCTCGCCGACGGCATGGTGAAGGCCCTGCGCCCCAAGCAGTGGGTCAAGAACGTCCTCGTTCTCGCCGCCCCTGCGGCCGCGGGCGCGGATTCGCTGTTCCACACGCGCGTGCTTCTCGACGTCCTCCTCGCCTTCATCGTCTTCTGCATGGGCGCGTCCTCCATCTACCTCATCAATGATGCCCGCGACGTGGAGGCTGACCGCGCGCACCCGACGAAGCGCTTCCGCCCCATCGCGGCGGGCGTGCTTCCAGTGAACTTGGCTTATGCCATGGCGGCGGTGCTCATCATCGGTTCGATTGGTCTGTCTTTCTTGGCCACGGCTGGTCTGCAGCTCGCCATCGTCATGGCCATCTACATCGGCCTGCAGCTGGGCTATTGCTTCGGATGGAAGCACATGCCGGTGATCGATATCGCCCTGGTGTCCTCCGGATTCATGCTGCGCACCATGGCTGGCGGTGTGGCCGCGGGCATCGTGCTCTCCCAATGGTTCCTGCTGGTGGCCGCGTTTGGCTCCCTGTTCATGGCCTCGGGCAAGCGCTACTCGGAGATCCTTCTGGCGGAGCGCACGGGCGCCAAGATCCGTAAATCCCTGGAGGGCTATACGCCTACCTACCTGCGCTTCGTGTGGACCCTGGCCGCCACCGCCGTGGTCATGTCCTACTCCCTGTGGGGTTTCCAGCTCTCCAACGAGTCTGATGGCCCGGCCAGCGTGTGGTACCAGGTGTCCATGGTGCCGTTTACCATCGCCATCCTGCGCTATGCCGCCGACGTGGACCGTGGCAACGGCGGTGCCCCGGATGAGATTGCCCTGGAGGACCGCGTCCTGCAGATCCTGGCCCTGCTGTGGCTGGCCTGTATTGCCATGGCGGTGTACATCATGCCGGTCATGATGGGCTAGACTCTCTCCTCATGCGAAAATCCGAATCACGTACCGCGGCGGCGCTCAGCGCGCTGGCCTCGGTCATCGTGATCGGAGTTTTCTCGTTTTGGGGCGGCTTCGCGCGCCGCTGGATTTCCGACGACGGCCTCATCGTCCTGCGCACCGTGCGCAACCTGGAGGAGGGCAACGGCCCCGTTTTCAACGCGGGCGAGCGCGTGGAGGCCAATACCTCGACGCTGTGGCAGTACCTCATCCTGCTTGCCCGTTGGGTCACCAACGCCCCGCTGGAGTCCATCGCCGTCAACCTGGGATTGCTTCTGGCGGTCGCGGCCATGATGTTGGGGGCGTGGGCCACAGCCCGGGCCTTCTTCCGCTCGGGCCAACTCGCCACTCCGCTTCTGGCGCCCGCGGGCGCGCTGGTCTACCTCGCGCTGCCGCCTGCCCGTGATTTCTTTACCTCCGGACTCGAGTGGGGCCTGTCCATCTTTTACCTCGCCGCCCTGTGGGCGTTGCTCCAGCACTGGGCGCAATCTCGCGATAACGCCAGCGCCTACTGGCTGGCACTGTGGGCGGGGTTGTCCTGGCTCGTACGTCCGGAATTCGCGCTCTACGGCGGGCTGGCTGGCCTGCTCCTCTTGGCGGCACACCGCAACTGGAAAGTCTGGCTCGGTATCCTCGGCGCGGCCCTGCCCATCCCGGCGGGTTACCAATTCTTCCGCATGGGATATTACGGCCTGTTGACGCCGCACACGGCGGTGGCCAAGTCGGCGTCGTCAAGCGCGTGGGGCAGCGGCCTGGACTATGCCGGTGACTTCGTTGGGCCGTATGCCCTGTACCTGCCCGTTCTCGTGTTGGCGGGTGCTGCGCTGTGGACCTTCCGTGCCCATCTGCGCCCGGCGGCCCTGCGAAGCTCCACGACCGTCACTTACCTGCTGGTCGGTGCAGCGGTGGTGCATGTGGTGTACGTGCTGCGCGTCGGCGGTGACTTCATGCACGGCCGCATGCTGCTGCTGCCGCTGTTTGCCGCCCTCCTCCCAGTCTTCGTGCTGCCGCTGAGAGGCCTGGTGTCTGTGCTCGCGGCGGCCTTCTGCGCGGTGTGGGCCGTGGTGGTCGTGCTGCGCGGGCACCCGACGGACTGGGAGGCCTACGAGCAGCCGCTGTCCATCGTGGATGAGCGCGACTTCTGGACCTACGCTACGAACCGCGAGGCGGGTTACCCGCCGCGTTCGGCACGGGACTACATGACGATGAAGTTCATGCGCGGATACGGGGAAGCCACCGAAAAGTTGGCGCACGGCGATGCGCTGGGTGTCATCTACGTAGAGGACAAGGAGAAGGACCAGCTCAATTGGCTCACCGTCCCGCGCGAGCCGGGCGCGGAGGAGCCGCCGACGGTCTACCTGGTCAACCTGGGAATGACCTCAATGAACGCGCCGCTCAACGTGCGGGTGCTCGACACCATTGGTCTGGCCACGCCGCTGGCCGCACGGATGCCCCGCGAGGAAGGCGGACGCGTGGGCCACGACAAGCACCTCGAACTGGAGTGGCAGGCGGCGCTGACCGGCGCGGACATTGAGTACCTCCCGCCGTGGTATGACAAGGACAAGACTCGGCAGGCGCGGGCGGCGCTGGCGACGCCAGAGGTGCAGGAGCTTGTTGCTTCCTACAGCGAGCCCCTGACGTGGGAGCGCTTCCGCGCGAACCTGGCCTTCTCTTTGACCACGGGGCGCACCCTCATGTTTTCTGCCGATCCGGCCGATTACCCTGCCCACTAGCTTGGGGCGGGCTGGCAAATACCCCCACGGGGAGGCAAAAATTGCCAGGGTGCGTTACGCTACAAAAGATTCTCGTTATTAATCCGTAACTATCGCTGGCGTGTTGGCGATGTAGTAATGGCAGTAAAAATGTTAAGGAGAAACATGAGTTCACTAAGCTCTGGCCTGCGGACTCGGGTCCTCTCAGTGGTGGCCGCTATCGCCGTGGCCTTGGGCCTGGTCGTGACCGCCGGCACCCAGGAAGCATCCGCGGCTCACCGTGACTGGCTGCGCGCGGACGCCACCGGCACCTGCGAGTGGGATCGCGTTGGCTTCTGGGTGCAGCGCTGCGATGTGTGGTCCCAGGCGATGGGCCGAAACATCCCGGTGCAGATCCAGCCTGCCAAGAACGGCGGCAACGCGGGCCTCTACCTGCTCGATGGTCTGCGCGCGACCGATTCCACCAACGCGTGGATCCATGACGTCAACGCCGCGCGCACCTACGTGGATCACAACATCACCCTGGTGATGCCGGTGGGCGGCGCTGGCTCCTTCTATGCAGACTGGAACGGTCCGGCTACGTACGATCTGGTCAAGCCGGTCAACTACCAGTGGGAGACCTTCCTGACGCAGGAGTTGCCGGCTTACCTTGAGGGCAACTTCGGCGTGGCCCGCAACAATAACTCCATTGCTGGTCTGTCCATGGGCGCTACCGCAGCGATTACCCTCGCTGGCAAGCACCCCGAGCAGTTCCGTCAGGCGCTGTCCTACTCCGGCTACCTCACCACGACGTTGCCGGGAGCCCAGACCTTTATGCGCCTGGCGCTTCTCGACGCCGGCGGCTTCAACATCAACGCCATGTACGGCTCCGTCATCAACCCGAAGCGCTTCAGCAATGATCCCTTCAACCTGATCCCGGATCTGGCTGCAAACGGAACGGATGTTTACGTGTCTGCTGCCTCGGGTGTCCCGGGGCCGCTGGATCAGCAACGCTACCTGCCGCAGCACATCGCGTCCGGCATGGCGTTGGAAGCTTTCGCCAACGGCACCACCCGCCTGTGGGAGCTCAAGGCTCGGGCGATGGGTGTTCGCCTGCAGACGGATTACCCGGCCCAGGGCCTGCACAACTGGGAGCAGTTCGGTTACCAGCTGGAACGCTCCAAGCCGCAGGTGCTCAACGTTATGAACGCCTGGTAACTAGCTAGCCGCCGTGCCCTTGGGTGTGGCGGCTTTTTCATCCCACCGCTGGGCGTGTCCCCCTACCGAAAGTCTCAAGTTAAACTTAAACTTGAGAACACACTAGACCGCTCACCACGCGTGCGGCGGCGAGTTCCGCAGGAGGGGAACCTGCGGAGCTCGCTCGCGGTACCGCGTGCCCTTATCTCGATATACCCCTTAAAAGGACTCTTCAATGCCGAACACTGCGTCATCTCAGCCTCGCCGGTCCGCTAAGGATTCCGGCCTGCGTTCCCCGTCCGCAGCCCGCAAGGGCCTGACCATCGCTGCGCTGCCCACCGCCGTGGCAGTGGGCTTTGCGTTGCTGCCTATCGCAAACGCGCAGTCCTCAAGCTCCTCGAGCGAGGGCATTACCGACCTGCTGGGAAGCTCTAACTTCTCCGATTCCTTCGCGCCGTCCAACCCGCCGCAGCGTACTCCGGTGGAGACGGAGTACCCGAAGATTGAGGGCCTGCCGGAGGGCGTGTCCGTCTCCCGCGTGGAATATCTGACCAACCGCCACCTCAAGGTCTACATCAAGTCCGCTGCGATGCCGGACAAGGAGCAGGTCGTGCAGATTCAGCTCGCGCGCGATTGGTACTCCAGCCCGGACAAGACCTTCCCGGAGGTCTGGGCACTCGACGGCCTGCGCGCGCGTGACGATGAGTCCGGTTGGACCATCGAGACCAACATCCTGTCCCAGTACGCCGACCGCAACGTCAACCTCATCATGCCGGTGGGCGGCGAGTCCTCTTTCTACTCCGACTGGCAGAAGGAAGACAACGGCACCCACTACATGTGGGAGACCTTCCTGATGAAGGAGCTCATCCCGATCCTGGAGAAGGGCTACCGCTCCAACGGCAAGCGCGCCGTGACCGGTATCTCCATGGGTGGTACCGCCGCCATGAACCTGGCCGAGCGCAACCCCTGGGCCTTCAAGTATGTTGGCTCTTTCTCGGGTTACCTCGACACCACCACCACCGGTATGCCGGAGGCCATTACCGCCGCGCAGGCTGATGCCGGCGGATTCACCTCCACCAACATGTGGGGCGAGCTCTACTCCCAGGACTGGATCGACCACGATCCGAAGCTGGGCATTGAAAACCTCAAGGACATGAAGGTCTATGTCTCCGCCGGCAACGGCAAGGACGACTACGGCCAACTCGGCTCCGTGGCGAAGGGCCAGGCCAACATGGCCGGCGTGGGCCTGGAAGCAATCTCGCGTATGTCCACCCAGACCTTCGTTGACTACGCCAAGCGCGCCGGCGTTGAGCCGGTCGTGAAGTTCCGCCCGACCGGCGTCCACAGCTGGGAATACTGGCAGTTCGAGATGACCGAGGCATGGCCCTACATCGCCGACTCTCTCGGCTTGGACAAGAGCGACCGTGGCGCGGATTGCACCCCGGTTGGCGCCATCGCTGAGGCCACCAAGTCCGGCATCATCGGTTCCTGCGTGAACAACGAGTATGACGTCGCCGAGCGCGGCAAGGCCCAGGACTTCCAGGCCGGTACCGCCTACTGGTCCCCGGAGACTGGTGCGCACGCCGTTATCGGCCGCATCGGCGCACGCTACTCCGAGCTCGGTGGCCCGACCTCCTGGTTGGGCTTCCCGAAGACCGGTGAGGAGAAGACCCCCGACGGTCGCGGACGCTACGTCCACTTCGAGCATGGCTCCATCTACTGGACCCCGGAGACCGGCGCCTGGCCTATCTCGAAGGACTTCTTCGACGCCTGGGGCAAGAACGGCTTCGAGGGCGGCGACCTCAAGTACCCGGTAGCCGAGCCGCGCAAGGTCGGCGACGGCGAGGTCCAGGAGTTCGAGGACGGCGTGCTGACCCGCAACCCGGATGGCTCCACCCACATCGTGCACGGTGCTATCGGCGCGAAGTACAAGGAGCTGAAGGCTGCTGACTCCGAGCTGGGCTTCCCGGTGGGTGAGGAGAAGGCCGTCAATGGCGGCTTCTTCCAGGAGTTCGAGCACGGCAACATCTACTGGTCCATGGACTCCGGCGCGCACTACATCCTCAAGGGCGAGATCTTTGATGAGTGGGGCAAGCACGGCTACGAGCAGGGCGAGTTCGGCTGGCCCACCGAGGATTATGCGACGATCCCGGCCGGCGGGCTGACGCAGACCTTCCAGCACGGTGTTATCCGCAAGGTCATGGGCCAGGTTCAGGCGGATAAGAAGTAGGGACGGCTATGCGATTTTTCTCCGCCCGTCCCGCTGCGACAGCCGGCGCGGCCGTGTTGCTGGCCGCCGGTGCGCTGTTGACCGGCTGCGGTTCCGCCACCGTCGAGGAAGGTGAGGCCACCGAAACATCGGTGGCGCCGCTGGAGCGCTCCTCGGGGGCGAGCGGTGAATCGTCGTCAAGCAAGGCGTCGTCCAGCTCAGCGTCGGCGTCGCCCTCCGAGCAGAGTGAGCGAGCGCAAGGCGACGAGCCGGAGGACCGCGGCGCGCGCGAGATCTCCGAAATTCCCGCGCCCGCGCCTGAACAGGGCCCGGACCAGGACTTCCTGGCCACAGTGGCTGAGAAGGGCGTGAACATTGACGGTGTGGAGGACCAGCTGGTGGGTGCCGCGCAAGCCTCCTGCCAGGGCGATACCGTCACCGTGCCCGCGGTGGCCGGGCAGCTCATCGAGCAGGGCCGCAGCGAGCTCAGCCACGAAGAACTCGTCCAGCTCATCACCGAGCAGGGCCGCGCGCTCTGCGCTCAGTAATGTGGCAGGGATTCCCCAGGGAATCCCGCACCTTTCCAAGGTAGAAATTTCTTCATGCGTAAAACCATGCGTAACACACTGACCGTCCTTGCCGTGGTCGTCCTCCTCGCCCTGATTGGCGGGGGAGCGGTTCACTTCCTCAACACCCGTGAGGAAGGGGAACAAGGAAACCTTGCGGAGCCTGCCCCTTCCCAGGAGGAGGACAACACGGCCCCCGAGCAGCCGGACTGGTGCCCGCGCGTGGAATTCATCTCCGCGCCGGGAACGTGGGAATCCGCCGCGGACGATGATCCGATCAACCCGGGCGCGAACCCGAACTCCTTCATGCTCTCGATCACGAATCCCCTGAAGGAGGCCTACGTCCCCGAGGACGTTAAGGTGTGGACGCTGCCGTACACCGCGCAGTTTAAGAACATCAACGCGCAGCACGAGATGAGCTACGACGATTCCCGCAACGAAGGCACCTCGCGCCTCGAGGGCGAGCTGACCTACATGCACGAGACCTGCCCGGACACGAAGTTCATCCTGAGCGGATTTTCGCAGGGAGCGGTCATCGCGGGTGATGTGGCGGACCGCATCGGCGGCGGCAATGGACCCATCCCCGCGGAGAGCGTGGCGGGTGTGGCCCTCATTGCGGACGGCCGGCGCCAGGACGGCGTGGGCATTAACCCGGGTGCGCACGTCGGCGGCGTGGGCGCGGAGATTGCCCTGCAGCCGGTGTCGACCTTGATTCAGGGCATCGTCCCGGGCGCCACCATGCGCGGTGCGCGCGCCAATGGCTTTGGGGAGTTGGCGGACCGCACTTTCCAAATCTGTGCGCCGAATGACTCTATTTGTGATGCGCCCCTGGACGTGAGCAACGGGCTCGAACGAGCGCGTGACCTCATCGACGCCAACGGCGTTCATGCACTGTATGCCTACAATCCGGACGTTATCGAAGGGGTCACCACCAACCAGTGGGTCACGCAGTGGGCTAAGGACACCATCGACGCGCAGTAGCGCTTGACGACGTCCCGCCCGCGCGCCATGTAACGTTCGGCACACTCCTTCTGATATTTTCAATGTCAAAAGTACGTGAAGCAGGGGTGCGCGCCCCTCTCTACCCTACGAAGGAGCTTTCCCACATGGACCTGAAAGCCTTGATCGGCCAGTTCTTCGACGACAAGGGCAACATCGCCCTGCCGCCTCACCTCACGTTGGCGGGGCTCGCCGAACACGTCTATGCCGCGGAGCAGCAGGCGGGAATCCCGGATCGCCCGGTCATGCGCCAGTGGGTCTATACCGATAATCCGGAGGGCACCCCGCGCGATATCACCCGCTCCCAGGTCAATACCCGCATCAAGGCGGTAGCAGCGCGCCTGCAGCAGGTGGGCAAGATGGGGGATCGCGTGGCCATCCTGGCGGGCAACTCCCCCGAGTACATCTTCGGCTTCCTGGGCGCGATGTACGCCGGTATGACCCCGATCCCGCTCTATGATCCGAACGAGCCCGGCCACACCGATCACCTGCGGGCGGTCTTCGGCGATGCCAACCCGTCGATCGTGCTGACCAACAACACGTCCGCTGCCGCCAACCGCGCGTACTTCTCGGACCGCCCAGCAGCCGAGCGCCCGCGCATCATCTCCATCGACTCCCTGCCGGATTCGCTGGCACAGAGCTGGGTCAACCCGCTGGAGACGGAGGAAGGCAAGGCCGCGCTTGCCGCGCTACAGACCGCGCCGCTGGACCAGCCGGCCTTCCTGCAGTACACCTCCGGTTCCACCCGCACCCCGGCCGGCGTGCTGCTGACCAACCGCAACATCATGACCAACGTGCTGCAGATCTTCACCGCGGTACAGATTAAGCTGCCGGCCCGCGTGGTTTCTTGGCTGCCGATGCACCACGACATGGGCATCATCCTGGCGGTTTTCGTGACCATCCTGGGCGTCAACCTGGAGATCATGACGCCGCGTGACTTCGTCCAGCAACCTAAGCGCTGGATTGACCAGCTCAAGCGTCAGCCCATCGATGAGCAGCTGCAGGGAACCTACGCCGTGGTTCCCAACTTCGCCCTCGAGCTTGCCGCGCGCTACGGTGCTCCGGCGGCGGGGGAGACGCTGGACTTCAGCAACGTCGATGGCATCGTGATCGGCTCGGAGCCGGTCACGGAGTCCGCGGTGAATTCCTTCTGGGAGGTCTTTGGCAAGGAGGAGTACGGCCTGCGCCGTGAGACCCTGCGCCCCTCCTACGGCATGGCGGAGGCCTCGCTGATCGTCACCACCCCGCAGACTCTGGAGCGCCCGATCATTTCCCACTTCGACCGCGAGCGTCTGGCCGAGGGCGAAGCAGTCATCGTGGAGAAGTCCGCGGACTCCGTGGCCTACGCCTCCTGTGGTCAGAGCGTCGTGGCCCAGCACCTGACCATCGTGGACCCGGAGACCAAGGTCGAGCTGCCGGATGGCCGTGTGGGCGAGATCTGGCTGCATGGAGAGAACCGTGCCGCCGGCTACTTGGACCGCGCGGAAGAAACTGCCTCTACCTTCCACAACACGCTGGGGGAGCGCCTGGCGGAGGGCACCCGCGTGCCGAACGCGCCGGAGGACAACAACTGGCTGGCCACGGGGGACCTGGCGGCCATCGTGGATAACCAGGTGTACATCACCGGTCGTCTCAAGGACCTCATCGTGGTGGCTGGCCGCAACCACTACCCACAGGACATCGAAGGCACCGTGCAGGAGGCCTCGGACCACGTGCGCGCGGACTCCATCGCGGCCTTCTCCGTGGAAGGCGGCAGCACCGAGGAGCTCGTGCTGCTCATCGAGCGCGCCGACGACGCCAACCCGGCCGATGACGCCGCCGCATCCGAGGTCATCCGCTCCGCGGTCTCCGCGAACCACGGCGTGACCCCGGCCGTCATCCAGTGGTTCGGCGCTAACGAGATCAAGCGCACCTCCTCGGGCAAGATTGCCCGCCGCGTGGCCAAGAAGAGCTACCTCGCCTCTTAAAGGCCCCGCACCATTCAACCCCCGTTCCCCGCGTGAGCCGTGGGGGCGGGGGTTGCCGCTGCCTGTGGGTATGTCGGTTATGAGACCTAAGTTAACAAAGTGAGATAATCGTCCGATAACCCCTATAGACGCATCGATGTGCGCGCTTTTGTGCTGCGCAAAATCGACCGCATAGATAGAAAATTTTAGTCCGCGTAAGAAAGCTAGAGATTTATGACCGTTGAAGAGCTTCGTGGCTGGCTGCGCACCTGGGTTGCGCAGACCACCGGCCTGTCGGCAGAGGAAATCACGGACACCAAGCCACTGGAGAATTTCGGGCTGTCCTCGCGTGACGCAGTAGTCCTCTCCGGCGAATTAGAAAACCTCCTCGGTATTAAGCTCGAGCCCACCGTGGCCTACGAGTACCCCACCATCGCGCAGCTGGCCGAGCGTCTCGTCAACGGCGCCGCCGGCGCCCCGGCAGACAGCGCGCCGGGAGCGGCGGCACCACGCTCGGCCGCCATCGCGGGCGGGGACATCGCCGTCATCGGCTATGCCGGCCGCTTCCCGGGCGCCAAGAATGTCGACGAGTTCTGGAACATGCTCGTCGAGGGCCGCGCCGGCACCGGCCCGCTGCCCGTTGGCCGCTGGTCGGAGTACTCCTCTGACCCGATTACCAGCGAGAAGATGGAGCAGCAGAACACCGACGGCGGCTACATCGAGGACATCGCTTCCTTCGACGCCGAGTTTTTCGGCCTCTCCCCGCTGGAGGCGGCCAACATGGACCCGCAGCAGCGCATTCTCCTGGAGGTGGCGTGGGAGGCCCTCGAAGACGCCGGCCTGCCCGCCAACCAGCTGCGCGGCACCGCCACCGGTGTCTACATGGGCTCCACCAACAATGACTACGGCATGCTGATTACCGCCGACCCCGCCGAGATGCACCCTTATGCCATGACGGGCACGTCCTCGGCGATCGTTGCCAACCGCCTGTCCTATGCCTTCGATCTGCGCGGGCCTTCCCTCAACGTGGACACCGCCTGCTCCGCCTCCCTCGTGGCGGTCAACCAGGCGGTCAAGGACCTGCGCGTAGGTGCAGCTGATACGGCTCTGGCCGGCGGCGTGAACATCCTCGCTTCGCCGCACGCCTCCATCGGTTTCAGCGAGCTGGGTGTCACCTCGCCCACCAGCGCCATCCACGCCTTCTCCGACGACGCCGACGGTATCGTCCGCGCGGACGCTGCCGGTGTGCTCGTGCTCAAGCGCCTCGAAGACGCTGAACGCGACGGCGACACCATCCACGCCGTCATCAAGGGCTCCGCAGTCAACTCCGACGGCCACTCCAACGGCCTGGCCGCCCCCAACCCAGACGCGCAGGTCGACGTCCTCGAGCGCGCTTACGCCGACGCCGGCATCCGCCCGCAGGACGTCGACTACGTCGAGGCCCACGGCACCGGCACCATCCTCGGTGACCCCATCGAGGCCACCGCGTTGGGGCGCGTGCTGGGCCCGGGCCGCCAACCGTATAACCCGACCCTGCTGGGCTCCGCCAAGACCAACATCGGCCACTCCGAGTCCGCGGCCGGCGTGGTGGGCCTCATCAAGGTCATCGAGGGCATGCGCCACGGCGTTATCCCGCCAAACATCAACTACGCGGGCCCCAACCGCTATATCGACTTCGACGCCGAGCACCTCGAAGTCGTCGAAGACCCGCGCGAGTGGCCCGAGTACTCCGGCCAGAAAATCGCTGGTGTCTCCGGCTTCGGCTTTGGCGGCACCAACGCCCACGTGGTACTGACCGACTACCGCGGGCTGACCCACCAGGACGCCCCGCAGGTCGCCATCGGCGAAGGCCACCCGGTGGCCCTGCCCGTTTCCGGCCTGCTGCCCTCGCGCCGCGCCGCAGCCGCAGCCGACTTAGCGGACTACATCGAAGCCGAGAACCCGAACCTGCTCTCCCTGGCCCGCACCCTCGCGCGCCGTAACCATGGGCGCTCGCGGGCGGTAGTGGTGGCGTCGTCAAGCGAAGAAGCTGTCAAGCGCCTGCGCCAGGTGTCCGAGGGAACCGTCTCCGTCGGCATCGCCGCGGCGGATTCCCCGACGGTGCACGGCCCGGTGTTCATGTACTCCGGTTTCGGCTCCCAGCACCGCAAGATGGCCAAGGACATGATTGCCCTTTCGCCGCAGTTCCTCGCGCGCTTGGAGGAGCTCGACGCCATCGTGCAGCGCGAATCCGGCTGGTCCATCCTGGAGTTGGTGCGTGATGACGAGCAGACCTATAACACCGAAACTGCGCAGGTGGCCATCACCGCCATCCAGATCGCGCTGACGGACCTGCTGGCCACCTTCGGCGTGCGCCCAACCGGCGTTATCGGCATGTCCATGGGTGAGATCGGCGCGGCCTACGCCGCGGGCGGCATCACGGCGGCCGACGCCATGCTCATCGCCTGCCACCGCGCGCGCCTCATGGGGGAGGGCGAGGCCTCGCTTCCCGACGACCAGCAGGGCGCCATGGCCGTCGTCGAGCTCTCCGCCGAGGAGATCGACGCTCTTCCGGGTTCCATCGAGCCCGCCGTCTACACCGGCCCCGGCATGACCACCGTGGGCGGCCCGCGCGAGGAGGTCCTCGCGCTGGTGGAGAAGCTCGACGGCGAGGGCAAGTTCGCCCGCGCGCTCTACGTTAAGGGCGCGGGCCACACCTCCGCTGTGGATCCGCTGTTGGGTGAACTCTATGCGGAAATCGCCGGCATGGAAGCTGCTCCGCTGCATACGACGCTCTTCTCCTCCGTCGACCGCGGCAAGGTCTACCGCCCGGGTGCGGTGCTGCACGATGAGGATTACTGGATCCGCATGACCCGCAAGCCCGTCTACCTGCAGGATGCGACGGAGGCGGCGTTTGCGGCTGGGCACACGCAGATCGTGGAGATCTCCCCGAACCCGATTGCACTCATGGGTCTGATGTCCACCGCCTTTGCCGCGGGCAAGGCGGATGCGCAGCTGCTTTACAGCCTGAAGCGCAAGGTGGATCCCACCGAGTCGCTGCTGGACCTGTTGGGCAAGCTCTACGTCACGGGTACTCCGGTGGACTACACCAAGGTCTTCGGCTCCGGTGCGCTTGTCGCCGCCCCCCATACCCGCTTCCGCCGCCAGCGTTTCTGGACGAACGCTCGTCCTTCTTCGGGCGTATCCGGCCTGCCGGGAGCGCGCGTGACGCTGCCGGAGGGCGCGGTGGCGTTCTCCACGAACGCCGACCAGGCGCCGAGTGCACTGGCCATCCTGGAGGCAGCCGCCGAGGCCGTGACCCCGGGCGCCCACATCGCGGCGAGCGAGGAGCACCTTGACCTGCCCGCGAAGGGCGAGGTCACCACGATTGTCCGCCGCACGCTGGGCGGGCTGTCGCTGGCGGTGCACTACGTGGATGGTGCGACGACCAAGCTCATCGCGGAAGGTTTTGCGTCGACGCTCAACCTTGCCGAACCCGCTGCGACCCCGGAGCCGAGCCTGCCGCAGGCGGTGACCGCGCCGCAGTTCGCTGACCCCGATGTGGGCGCCGATGCCGTGCGCTGGGACCCGGAGAAGGAGAGCGTGGAGGAGCGCTTGGCGCTCATCGTGTCGGAGTCCATGGGCTACGACGTCTCCGATCTCCCGCGTGAGCTGCCGCTCATTGATCTCGGCCTGGATTCGCTCATGGGCATGCGCATCAAGAACCGCGTGGAGAATGACTTCCAGATTCCGCCGCTGCAGGTGCAGGCGCTTCGCGACGCCTCCCTCGCCGACGTCATCACCATGGTCGAAGATGCCGTGTCCGAGCAGCCCGGTGCTGCCGCGCAGGCGCCGGCCGACGCGGCCGCTGATGCGCCCTCCGCGGACGACAACTCCGCTGAAGACTCTTCCGCTGCGAGCGCGAAGGAAGCTGCGGGACAGGGAGCGGCCGAGGAGGCTAGCACGGGCGTAGGCGTCGCACCGCGCGATGCCTCCGAGCGCATGGTCTTCGGCACCTGGGCCACCTTCACCGGTAAGGCCGCGGCCGGAGTGACCTCCGCGCTGCCGCAGGTCAGCGATGAGGTGGCTGAGAAGATTGCCGAGCGTCTCACCGAGCGCGCCGGCATCGAGGTCACCGCGCAACAAGTCTACGAGGCCGAAGCACTGGAGAACCTGGCGGATCTGGTCCGCGAAGGCCTGGAGACCGAGGTCGAGGGCAATATCCGTGTCCTGCGCGAGGCCGATGGCCCCGCCGTCTTCATGTTCCACCCGGCCGGCGGCACCACCGTGGTTTACCAGCCGCTGACTCGCCGCCTGCCTGCCGACGTCGCCGTCTACGGCGTGGAGCGTCTCGAGGGCAGCCTGGAGGATCGCGCCGCCGCCTACATCGAGGACATCCTGCACTACGCGCGCGGCCGTAAGGTCGTGCTCGGCGGCTGGTCCTTCGGTGGCGCGCTGGCTTATGAGGTGGCCTACCAGCTCCAGGAGCGCGCCGCCCGCGGCGAGGATGCGGCCGAGGTGGCCTTCATCGCGCTGCTGGATACCACCCAGCCGGCGCATCCGGCCCCGAAGACACTGGAGGAAACCAAGGCCCGCTGGGGGCGCTACGCCGCCTTCGCCAAGAAGACCTATGGCCTCGACTTCGAGCCGCCCTACGAGATGCTGGAGACCGTGGGCGAGGATGCACTCATGGCCATGCTCGCGGAATTCCTTAGCTCCACCGACGCCTCTGAGCACGGCCTGTCCGCCGGCGTGCTCGAACACCAACGTGCGTCCTTCGTGGATAACCAGATTCTGGGCTCGCTGGATATGGGACGGTGGGCGTCGGTAAGCGTGCCCGTCATCCTCTTCCGCTCCGAGCGCATGCATGACGGCGCCATCGAGCTCGAGCCTGCCTATGCGGAGATTAACCCGGACGGTGGCTGGGGCGTTATCGTGAAGGATCTGGAGATTGTGCAGCTGCCGGGCGACCACCTGGCGGTTCCCGACGAGCCCGCAATCGGTATCGTGGGCAAGCACATGGAGGAATGGATCGAGGAGAAGATTCGGAAGTGACTAGCACCGCTGACAAGCTAGCGGACCTACGCGAGCGCCTCGAGCGCGCCCAGGACCCCGGCAGTGAACGCTCCCGGGCCCGTCGCGATGAGGCCGGCCGCTCGACTCCGCGCCAACGCATCGCCGCGCTTCTCGACGAAGGCTCTTTCGTCGAAACCGGCGCCCTGGGCAAGACCCCCGGTGATCCGGACGCGATTTACTCCGACGGCGTGGTCACCGGCCACGGCCGCATCAACGGCCGCCCGGTGTGCATTTATGCGCACGATAAGACCGTCTACGGCGGTTCCGTGGGCGTGACCTTTGGCAAGAAGGTCACCGACATCATGGATCTGGCCATCAAGATTGGTTGCCCAGTTATCGGTATTCAGGATTCCGGTGGTGCGCGCATTCAGGACGCGGTGACGTCTTTGGCTATGTACTCCGAGATTGCCCGCCGCCAGCTGCCGCTGTCCGGCCGCAGCCCGCAGATTTCCATCATGATGGGCAAGTCCGCCGGTGGCGCGGTGTATGCGCCGGTGACCACGGACTTCATCATCGCCGTCGATGGTGAGGCGGAGATGTACGTGACGGGTCCGAACGTGATCAAGGAAGTCACAGGCGAGGAGATCTCTTCCCATGACCTCGGCTCTGCGCGCCAGCAGGAGCTCAACGGCAACGTGTCTGTTGTGGTGCCCTCGGAGGATGAGGCCTTTGACTTGGTGCGCGATTTGCTGGATCACCTGCCGCTGACCTGCTTCGACGAGTCTCCGGTCTTCGACGCACCTTCTGATGACGAGGTGGCTGAAGACACCGAGCTGGATTCCTTCATGCCGGATGACACGAACGCCGGCTACGACATGATGGACCTGCTCACACAACTTGGCGACGATGACGATCTCATCGAGATCCAGGAAAACTACGCCCCCAACGTCATTACCGCCTTTGGCCGTATTGATGGCAAG
This sequence comes from Corynebacterium sp. HMSC056F09, assembly GCF_001815785.1. Lineage (NCBI taxonomy): Bacteria > Bacillati > Actinomycetota > Actinomycetes > Mycobacteriales > Corynebacteriaceae > Corynebacterium > Corynebacterium sp. HMSC056F09. The sequence goes on along the minus strand of NZ_KV821921.1, from coordinate 24,403 downwards.
GCCGTGGGCTTTGTGGCGAATAACCCGATGCATTCGGCGGGTTGTATTGATGCGGACGCTGCCGATAAAGGCGGGCGTTTTATCCGTATTTGCGATGCCTACAACATCCCGCTGGTCTTCGTAGTGGATACGCCGGGCTACCTGCCGGGCGTGGACCAGGAGAAGGCGGGCTTGATTCACCGCGGCGCGAAGTTTGCGTTTGCGGTGGTGGAGGCCACCGTGCCGAAGGTATCGCTCATTGTGCGCAAGGCTTATGGCGGTGCTTATGCCGTGATGGGTTCGAAGAACCTGACGGGTGACATCAACCTGGCGTGGCCGACGGCCCAGATCGCCGTGATGGGATCGGCCGCCGCCGTGGTCATGATTGCCGGCAAGCAGCTCGAGGCCGCCGAGACCCCAGAGCAGCGCGCTATGACGAAGAAGATGTTCATGGACTTCTATGACGAGACCATGACCGCGCCCTATGTCGCCGCGGAGCGCGGTTACCTCGATGGCATGATTAAGCCTTCCGAGTCGCGTCTAGCCCTGCGCCGCGCGCTGCGCCAGCTTGCCGATAAGCAGGAGAAGGACCTGCCCAAGAAGCACACCATCTCCCCGCTCTAGCCCATCGCCAGCGCCGGCGGGATGGTTGCCCTGCCGAATTCTCTACTGGGGCGGTCAACCTTGTAGCTTGCCGCGGTGCTGGGTAGGAGCTGTGGCCGGTTAGGGCCATTCCCCAAAAACCTGCCGGATTTTTCGCGTAAGGCGTAACGTCAGAGGCATACTCGCACGATAGACATTAAGTCTAGGTCATCGAATAAAGGAGAACTCTCATGCTGTCTAGCGTTATTGACCTCAGTGGCGACATCATCAACCTCGTCATCATGCTGCTCAACCGCGCCGGTGTTACCGTCTCCGGTTCTTCCCTGAGCTCGAAGTAAGCTCTACGCGAACAGCACCCCTCTGCACGGACCCTTCAGGCCGTGCAGAGGGGTTTCGTTTTATGTTCGATTGGTTGGCGTTTCTGGTGAACACGACGGCACTAGGCTTATGCTGGGCGAACTCCGGACAAATCGGAGGTTGCTAGGCGCCATTTTGCCCTTTGGAGAAGCTCAATCCGTGGTTTCGCTTAAGATAAATAAAACAAATCGCGTGTAATGGTGGACACTAGCTACAACGCGCTGTAATGTACCTCACTATCAAAAATATTGTGAGAGAGACGAGGAGAATGCCTCATGGCGTTAGACTTGACAGCTCGTATTCAGCAGCGAAAACCTGATCCGCGCTGGAAACGCCCTCCGCGTTTTATTGCGGGGGGCGAGTGTATAAATTGTCAAGAATGTGTTAGGCGTTGCCCAGCTGCTTTTGCAGCAATCGTGGTTCTAGATCACGGACCTGTAATCATCCCCGAACTCTGCTCAGGTTGTCCGCAGTGTGTGAAAGCATGCCCAATGGATTGCATATATGAGGATTTGGAGGGACAGCGTAACGGTACCCCGGAAGGGCTTTGGAAAAAGGTAGAGCAACGTGAAGAAGCAATTTAGCCGACTTCCAAGTCGAAAAGGTGTGGAAGCAGGGGGCTCAAGACCGAACTGTTTGGACGTTGAGTCGAGGTTTCATTCACTCTGGATTGCAATGGAACGTCAGGTGGGTGAGGGAATTGAGGTCTCTCGCTGGGTGGACAAACTGCTTTCATTTGACGGGCGTTTGACCAGAAGTGAGGCGTTGATCAGTCTTTCCCCGCGTGAGAAGGTCTTACGACGATTGTTTCGCGATTCTGATTGGAACCCTTGTGGTGAAAACAGAAATCAGGTCATGCTACGAGTCTCCCTGCTAGTACACGGAAAGGTCAAGCTAGAGATTTCCCCAGCTGAGGAGAAAGCAGATTACCTCCGCGAGGACGAAATCGGATGTCGGACTGTATTTTGCCCTGATCTACCCCAAGCGGTTGAACGTGAATTGGAGAAATGTCAGAGCAGTTCGATTTCCATGAGTCGTCGCGTATCTCTTGCGATCGAGGAATATCATCAACAAGGAGAACTTGCCGTAAGGGTTCGAAGTGTGAATCAAGCGCTCCGGGAAATCCCACCGGTTTGTTGCTATTGGAATGGCGAAGCTGTTCAGAATTTCAGGGAGCCTAGGTCTCTACCAAGTCAGCAAGACTGCTCAGCTCACACCTTAGACTTTACGGAAGAGGAGGTTCTCGGCCCGGTTACTGTACGAGTCTTATATTTCTTCTGGGCCTGTGAGCTCTCGAAAGCTGGCGGTCCGAATTCGCTCGAAACTCTCAACGGCCAAGACCTTGGGAGCATAACGAAGCTTCGGCCTCAACAAGATTTAGAAAATGAGCAGTGTCGACGGATCGAGGGGGTTACCCGTCGCAAGATTGTATCGGTAGTGGAAGCTACTAGCTCCCCCGAGGGTGGTACGAATCCCTCGAAGCTCTGTGATGACGGCGAATTCACGCTCGCGGGTTTTGTCGAGCTGGCCTCTGAAACCATTGAACGGATAAAGTGCCAAACGCGAAGTGATGTTGTTATGACCAGGGGATTTAGGGAGATTGGAGCTCTAAGGAAAGCTTTAGAAGAAGGGGCGATTGAAGAGCTTTCCGACTTTGACATGTACTCACATTACTGTTGGGTACTAGGCGGGGATCGGCATACTGAGGACGAGCTACACGCAATTTCGTCTCGAATGCGATACAACTCGTGGCATCTTCAGCCTTGGGGAAACACTTCGCCGGCGGAAATGCGTCCGATGAGGTATCACCCAGCTACTCTGCCAGATATTTCGTCTAACCTGGACTTTCACCATACTGGACACATTCGGTACTCCGTAAGGCATGCGATTCGAGCCCCCTATTCTCTGAGCCATGGAGGAGAACAGCTTCTTGGTTTCGGTGATATTAGAGCAATGCGCCAATCCGGAGAGCGCTATACCGATGAGGACCTCATGAATTGTGTCACGGCTTCGCGCCGAATGGGGGAATACCTCAGTACACTGTTGGAGCAATCATCTGTGACTGAGTTTTCGGCTGAAAGTAGTCGTTTACCTGAATCCTTGGGTGATCGGATAGCAAATGGTTGTTGACGCACGTGTGACGCGGCTGGCTCGATACAGTTTTGTGTTTGACTATTTTCTGTCGCATCTCGGCTACTTCGCTGTGATGCCGATTCTGGCGCTCTGGCTTCCTGATAAGGTTTCTCCGTTCATCGCTGGTTGTGCGATGGCTGCCTTTGGTATTTCGGTAAGAGCATCAACCTTGGTGATGGGGAGACTCCTACGGTTGCTTCCCTTCGCTGCGGCCATGCAGATCGGCCTAGTTGCGGCGTCGGTTTCTTTCTTTGTCATCGGTCTCCAACCTAATGCGCCACTGCTGGTCGTTGCCTTGCTCTTGGCCGGAGCAGGGATAAACATGAATGGATCGAGTATTCGGCACTACCTTGTTGAATCCGAAGCATCTGAGACGACTAAGTTAGAGATTTTTGGATCGATCAATATTGCGGTGAACGTCTCAGCAGCGGTCGGGCCAGTCATCGGCAATGTCCTGTTCTCAGCGACGTCGAATGTGATCTTTTTTTATACCGCTGCGTGCTACTTGGCCGCTGCAGTTGTACCGGCGTTGACGTTGTCATACAAGCTAAGACCTCGGAAAGCTGATGTCCGGGGTTCCTTTGCTCGTAGGGTAATTCAGCCCCTAGGCAAGGCAACTGTGCGATGGGTTGTTCTCGGCGTGGTGGTTGGCTACATGCTTTATAGTCAGCTCTTTTCTTCCATAGCGGTAGCAGTCAGTGCGCATTACACGTCGCCGGTCATCCGAGGAACGGTATTTGCCGTAAATGCCCTTTCGGTGGTACTGCTTCAGCCTCTGGGTACGCGATTGATTAAGAAAGCACGAGATAGCGGACTATCGAATCAGACGTTGGTGCTGGTTTCTCCTTTAGTTTTTGTAATTGCCCTGGTCGCGGTGAAGATTAACCCGTTTCTTGGGATAATCATTTTTTCCTTCGCGGAGACTCTTTTTATTCCGCTGGTGGACGCAGCGCTTCTTTCGTTACCAATGACTGGTTCTTTAGAAGCGGTTCAGGCGCGACAGTTAGTGGTTGCCACTGGGGAAGGAATCGGTCTTGGGCTTGGTGTCATCGTTGCTCCTCAATGGATCGCGTTGTCTGCTGCCGTGCTTATTGTCTGCTGCTTTGTTGTGCGCTTAATGAGTGGAGAACATGACGCTAAACAATGCGACAAGGTTCCATCCTCGGCTAAGCATTGAGAGCGCGGCTATTGACACTGAAACTGACAAACCAACAAACAGATCAATGAAAAGGCGATGAATATGAAATTGAACGACCGCTCTGCAGATGGTTCCGGCAGTTCTCCTCGAACGCTGACGCTAGTGATGTTTGGCTATAATCACGAGGCCCTTTGCGCTCTTGCCGAGGCAGACACAGAATTCTGCGTCATCGTGGTGGAGGAGCGTTCACTGTATGAAAAGAAGGGACTTGAAAAGCGATCTGCTGACCCTCGAATTCGATCTGTTCTTTCGCGGTGGGAGTGGTGCGAATACCAGAACAATTCTCCTGCAGCCGTCGAGTGTATCCGTGAGATTCTAAAGGGTACGCATGTTGATGGCATCGTGCCGGGCTTGGAGTATGCCGTAGGTGCTGCCAATGCTGCAGCTCGCGCCGTCGGCCTGCCGCATGCAGGGGAAGATGCTCCCTTGCGAGATAAAATTGCGTTCCGCCGTTGTGTGGGCGGAGTTCAATGGACTGAGGTTAAGAGCGAAAGCGACATCTTCGAGCCGCCCTGTGTGATTAAGCCGGCGAACCGTCAGGCCTCACTTGGTGTCTCAATCATTCGTTCATCTGAAGAGGTTTCGAAGGCGTGGACTCATACGTCGACCGCACGCGAACCTCGCCAGGAAGCGGGCCGACCATGGGATACTCGCTACATTTGCGAGAGCTTGATAGAGGGAGATGAGACGTCGGCCGAATGCCTCGTAGTCGATGGTGATGTGGTGTTCCTGAACATTACGAGCAAAGAGACTAGCGGTGCCGTGGAATTAGGACACGAAGTAGGACAGCACAATCCCGGGGTGGAGGAGGCCATGCGGGACCTGGTGTCGAAGTTGGGGGTGCAGACCGCTCTACTGCATGCCGAATTCAAGGGCACCACACCCATCGAATGCGCAGGCCGCCCACCAGGCGACCGAATCATGCTTCTCATTAATCGGGCGTGGAAAGTAAATCTCTATGAGCAGTGGGCACGTGCACTGTGCCAATATGCGGTCTCAGTGCCACAACAACCTAGTTCTTCAGCAGCTATTCGCTTCATTCATGCGCCGCGGGGTTTGGTACGGAGCGTTGAAGATCCAACGGGACATTGCGTTATCACAGTTGAACCTAATACCTGGGTCTCCGAACCAGCATGCTCTTGGGACAGAGTAGGTTTCGTGGAAGCTGATACGCACGCGGACGCAGTTCGCCACGCATCGCAGGTTCGGTTCAAGATGGCCAACGATGTAGTTCTCTATCTCAACCACCGGAGAACTGCCGCGGAATGGACACCAGCGTTCGAAGCATCTGATGGTGCGGTGCTTCTCACTGACAAGGAAGTTCGACCTGCTGGCATCGTAGAGACAGTGCAGCTCGATACCAATGACCACGATGCTGTCATTGCAGCAGTGGATGAATTGTCATCCCGCTACGACATCCGTGGAGTTGTCACTTTCAGCGACCGTGATGTAGAGACGGTGTCCTTGCTTGCCGATAAACTCGACCTTCCTGCACCATCGCAGACCGCTGCTCTGAAGGCACGGAACAAATTTGAGATGCGAAAGGCCGTACAGAGTATCGCACCGCAGATGGTTCCTTCATTTTCGTTTATTGAGCCGGGGGATAATGCGCAATCGGTAATGGAGGGTGCAGGAATCACGGTCCCGTGTGTGGTTAAGCCAGTGGATGCTTCTGGATCTCGAGGGTTTTCCCTGTGTCATACGGCGGAGGAAGTTTCGGCTGCAGTGTCCCGATGGGGCGGCCCGATGGTAGTGGAGGAGTTACTGACCGGAAGTGAACACAGCGCTGAGGGATATGTGTACGAAGGGGAAGTTCATCTCATAGGCGTGACAGATAAAACGACTACAGCTAAGTTTCGATTGGAAATTGGACAGGTTTTTCCATCGGCCGTAGAGGGAATTCAGGTTGCGGTGAAGCCGCTTCTACAGGCGACAATTAAAGCCCTCGGAATCAATAATTGTGCGTTCCACATGGAATTCTTCTTTGATGCTAGAACATCAACAGTTAAATTGGTCGAGATTGCTGCTCGACCAGGTGGAGACTACATTGCCTCCCACTTGGTACCGCAGGTAACCGGTGTATCCTTCGCTCGCGATTTGGTACGCATTGCAACGGGGCAGAGACCTTCATTTGCGGTGCCCCGCGATGGCTATGTGGCGGCAACATTCAAGCTACATACTGAAAAAGAGGGAGTGCTTAAATCTATGGGTCAGCTTCCTACTGCTCCTATTGTCGTAGAATCCCAACAACACGTGCATGTCGGCGATTTGATTAGGCAACCCCCTGCTGACACCTTGAGTTCAATCCTTGCGGAAGTTGTAGTAGTTGCGGCGTCCCGGAGAGAGATTGAAGCTTTTGAATCGAGGCTTCGGGAAGTGGAGGTAGTCGTTGAATAAGCAACGAATAGGCTTGGTCGGGGCATTTCCTCGGATGCCGCACGGTCATCATCAGCTAGGCATGCTTCGAGATGCCGCTGCTCGCCAAGGTGTAGAGCTCATCGAATTAGACGGGAAGAATCTCGACGAAGCGCTCGCTCGGAAGGAATCAACTGGATACAGTGACTGTGAAGGTTACGTATGCTTCCGCGAAGACTACACATATCAGACCGCTCTTCTCGACGATTGTGGCAACGCTCCAGAGTATGTAGCTAGATTGAAGCGGAAGGATGAGGCTCGTCAATGCTTGCGTGATGCTGGCTTCGAACAACCTGCGACGGCAGAGGAACCGCGAGATATAACAGGTCCTTGGGTCGTGAAGCCACGCAGTGGGTCAGGCAGCGCTGGAGTGAGTGTTCACACTGATCTCGAGAGTGCGAGGGAGGCACTCCGAACACTGTCGGACGGCTTCGTCGAAACATTCGTCCAAGGCACTGAGTTTTCAGCGGAGGGATATTTCTATGCTTCCGAACCTGTCGTGGTTGGTATCACTGATAAGAGGCTTGAGGGCGTGGTGGAAATCGGCCACCGTTACCCTAGCGTCCTTCTCTCCGATCATGAAGAAGAGATAGCCGCATCTGTCGTTTCTGCCCTAAACGCATGGGGACTGAGCGCGGGGCTCTTTCATGTCGAGGGCTGGTGGGTGGACGGCCAGGGGGTGGTTCTAGGTGAAGGGCACGTGCGCCCAGGCGGCGACTTCATTCACCTACTCGTCAGTTCTGTGCACGGTGTGAACATTTTTGATCCTCTCATTGCAGATGCTTTGCATCAGCACGGTAGAAAAAACGCTCTTAACGATGGATTTGTCTTTCCTCAACGGCGCGATGGTCACAGTAGCGCTGTCCGCTATATCCAAGTCCCTCCCGGCACTATCACAGCCGTTAGTGGGGTCGAGGAGGCGCTATCAGAACCAGGAATCCTCGCTGGCTATTGCACAGCAGAACCTGGTGTAAGGGTGCAGACTGCGAGCTCCTCAACAGAGCGGCTTGGTTGCCTCGTAGCGCACGCGTGCGGCGGAGAAGATCCGGAGGATATTCTGGACCGAGCAATGGGTAGGTTGCGGATTACCGTGAGCGATTAGGAACGCCGGGCTGCAAAGGCCGCGATGGCTCGCCAGCCAAAGAGCAGCAGCGCCGACATCACGGTGGCCACGATGAGGAAGGACCAGTGCGGCAGCCGGCCATTGACCAGCATCCACAGAGCCATGCCGCCAATAATGGCACTCAGCCACACGACGACGCCCTCCCGCCACAGGCCGCTCAGCTTCGCTGCCATGATGATGACCCAGCCCACGAGCGCGCCCACGGTCCACGGCCAGAAGGCATCGACCCAGGAGCTAAAGCTCAGGCCGCCGTGCGCCAGGCGGGCGAGGATGGCGAAGAGGACGAGCGAGATGACGTCGATAAGCGGGGCAACGCGCATTTAGGATTCCTTCCGGTTCAACGCCGCGTAAGAGAAACCATCGCGGGCGTAGTGGGCGAAGTAGATGACCCATCCAATGATAGTGATCAGCGCAAAGGAAATAAGCCGGTAGATGATGGCTGCGGAGGTGGCATGCACCGCGGTGAGGCCCGTCGCCACCAGCGGGGCGATGAGCGCGGCCTCCACCGTACCCACGCCACCCGGGGTGACCTGCGCGGAGCCAGCCAGCTTCGCCGCCAGGAAGGCCAGTGCGACGCCTGCCAGGGTGGTGTGATCGGCGCCGGCACGCAGCCACGGAATCTCGCCGGTTACCGCCCACACCGAAGCCCACAGGGCGGCCATATCGGCCAGGCGGTGCACAAGGGAGGCCCCGGCAACCACAGCGAAGGAGCCACGCGAAAGGTGGACCTCGCCGAGGTTGCGCATCTCCTGAATCGCGCGGTCCCGCTTCGGCCCCGGCCGCAGCTTGCGCAGCCAGCGCTCAAGGGTCACCGGGTGCGAGGTCAGCCAGAAGATGCCGCCGAGTGCCGCGAGCATGAGGACAACCGTGGTGATCAACGAGCCCAAAGCCATGTCGGCGTTGAGGAAAAACACCCCGCCCAGGCCAATGAGCGCGAGGAACATCGAGCTAATAATCGAGGACAAAAACAGGAAGTAGCTGCACAGCGCCACCGACGCACCCCAGCGGCGCTGCACCTGGAAGGTGAGCAAAGCCGAAAAGGCAGGGCCCGCCGGCAGAGTCGTGGACCAGGCATTGGAGGCCAGCGTGATGGCGTAGGTTTCGCGCAGCGGCACCTTGACGCCGCCGGCGCCGATGAGCCGCTTCATTACCTCCGCCATGCCCGCGATGGACAGCAGCGCGAAGAACACCACCAGCACCACGGGGAAAGGTTCAGCGTGGCGCAGGCGGCGCAATCCCTCGGAGATAAAGTCCAGCTGGTCGCGGAAGAACCACGCCAGCGCGGCCAGAATCAGAAGGGAGATTATCCAGGTCAGCCAGTTCTTCTTATTCATCGACCGTCCGTGGACTTCAGGCGCTGCACCAGCTCGGAGAAGGGGATGAGCTCGGTGTCGGTGTCGGCGCTGCGGTCCCCGCGTACAGGAGCTTCGCTTGCCGACGCCTCCTCCGTCCGCACCTCAGGATCCTCCGGTGTGCCTGCCTGCTCGGTAGGCGCGGCCTCTTCATCGCTCAGCGCTGGGGTGGTGGGCGCCGGTGCAGCAGCGGATGCGGTGGCCAGGGCCGGCTCGGCAGCCGGGGCGTTGTCGCCGCCGAGGCGATGGGTTAGGCGGGTGAGGAAGCGCGGGGCCCACCAGTTGTCCTCGCGCAGCAGGTGCATGACGGCGGGGACGAGGAGCATGCGGACGATGGTGGCGTCGATAAGCAGTGCAAAAATCATGCCGAAGGCGATGTACTTCATCATCACGATGTCGGAGAAACCGAAGGCACCTGCGACCACGATCATGATGAGCGCGGCCGCCGTGATGATGCCACCGGTGTGCGCGGTGCCCGCAGCGATGGCCTCGTCCGTGGAAGCACCGCGGCGGCGGGCCTCCACCATGCGCGAAACCAGAAAGACTTCGTAGTCCGTGGACAGGCCAAAGACGATGGCGATGATGAGCACCAGAATCGGGCTCATGAGCGGGCCGGCGGTGAAGTTGAGCAGGCCGGAGCCGAGGCCGTCGACGAACATGAGCGTCAAGATGCCCAGCGTCGCACCCAGGGAAAGCAGCGTCATGATGATGGCCTTCAGCGGCAGGATGAAGCTGCCGAAGACCAGCGCCATGAGGATGAAGGTGGCCAGCACCACGTAGAGCGCCATCCAGGGCAGCGTGTCGAAGAGCGCGTCGAGGGATTCGACCTCCATGGCTGGGGTGCCGCCGACATAAAGCTCCACGCCTTCGGGTGCCTCAATGTTCTCGAGCTCGTGGACGATCCGCGCGTAGTCATCGCGGTCTTGGATGCCGGCGCCGAGGACGGTGGTGCCGTCAACAGTCGCGGTCTTCGGGCCCATCGGTTCGGTCAGACCCTGGATGGAGCGGGCTTGCATGACGACGTCAACAAGTTGCTCGTTCGTCGCGTTCTTCACCACCAGCTTGACCGGCTCGGTGCGGAAGGAAGGGAACTGCTCGTTGAACTGGTCTTGCGCCACGCGCGCGTCCTGGTTGGGCGGCAGGTAGGTCTCGTTGATACCGCCGAACTTCACGCCCAGCACCGGCAGGGTCAGCGCGATGAGCAGGGCGCAGATGGCGGTGGTCATCAGACCTGCGCGGCCCATGGCCCAGCGCGGCATCCGGTACCACCAGGTGTCCTCGATGCGGCGCCCGCGCCGGGAGGTCTTGCGCACGGTCCACTTATCGATGTTGTGACCCAGCATGCCAAACAGCGAGGGCAGCACCATCACCGAGAGCAGAGCAGCGAGGCCGACGGCGGAGATGGAGCCGTAGGCCACGGATTTGAGGAAGGCCTGTGGGAAGAGGAAAAGCCCGGAGAGGGACACGGCCACCATGGCGGCGGAGAAGACCACAGTCTGGCCGGCGGTGGCGGTGGTGATCGCCACGGCCTCCTTGGTATCGCGGCCCTTGTCCAGCTCCTCGCGGAAGCGCGAAACCATGAACAGGCCATAGTCGATGGCCAGGCCCAGGCCCAGCAGCGTCACGACGGCCTGCGCAAACACGTTGACCTGCAGGAAGCCGGCCAGGATGGAAAGGATACCCAAGGAACCTAGGATGGACAGCCCGCCCACCACGAGCGGCATGAAGGCCGCAACGACGGAGCCGAAGACAATCAACAGCAGCAGCCCGACGAGCGGCAGGGCGGCCTTCTCCGCGCGGGAGATGTCCTTGGCCATACCCTCGTCCAGCGCATCGGCCACGGCAGTGGCACCCGCTACCTGCACGGGCAGCCCGCTGGAGTGCAGCGACTCCTCGATGGCGCGGAAGTCCTTGAGGGTCTGCTCGCCGTCTCCTTTGAGCCCGATGGCGGCGAATGCCGTGGAGTGGTCCTGCGTGATGAGGTTCGGGTTGCGCTTATCAAAGTAGCTGGTGACGGAGTCGATCTGTTCCGGATGCTGAGCCTTGAGGTCATCCAGAAAGGATGTGGCCTCGGCGGCGTGGGCATCGGGGCCGTCGAAAAGCAGGATGACGTCGCCGGAATTGTCCCGGCCGAAGGTCTCCAACTCGATTTGTGCAGCGCTTGTCGACGCCGCCCCCGGGTCCTCCCAACCCTCCTGGCTCATGCGCTCCTCAAGGCGCGTGCCGAAGCCAAAGAAGAGGCCCAGAATGAGCCCGACGATGAGGAGCGGGATGACCTTGCGGTGGGCGTAGGAAAAACGGCCCCAAGAATAAAACATGCGGCTCCTAACTGTGCTCGGGCGCGCGGTCCGGAAGCAGCGCGGACAGCGGGCGGAAAGGCTGCAGCCAGGCGCCGCCTGGAGGCAGATTATCCAGGTTCACGCGCGGCAGCGGCTCGCGGAAAACTCCCTCGATGTCTTCGAGGTCGACGAATTCGATGTCGGGGTGAGTCAGCGCCCAGGAGGTGTGCTCGTGGAATCCAAGCACGCAGGTGGGCAGGCCGGAAGCGGAGAGCTGTTCCAGCAGGTGCTGGAAGTTCTGGCCGTCGGCTGAGGCGACGATGACACCGGAGAGGTTCTCGCGGTTGGCCTTGATGTATTCGACCATGTCGGGGTCGACGTCATCGTCCTCGTGCAGCTTTGGCTTGGCAAAGACGGCAAATCCAACATTGCGGATGGCTTCCACCCATGGGCGGATGACGTCGGCGCCGCCGGGAGTGACGTTGGTGAAGACGGCGGCTTCGGGAGTGGCGTCGTTGTCGAAGGCCAGCTCCACCAGCCAGCGGCCGATGGCGTCGAAGCGCGGGCGGTAGGCGGCGGTGGGGCGCCCGCCGAGGATGGCGCCGAGTCCCATGTCCATGTTGGGCGCATCCCACACCAAAAGGTAGGTGCCGGCCATTACTTCTTCTCCCAGAGGTACTCGGTGATGACGTGTTCCTTATCCAGGCCTTTGCCCTCAAACTTGGTGATGACCTGGCGGTCGGTGAGGATGGGGCACTCCGGCCAGGGCCAGCCCTTGCAGTCGAGGGAGGGCTCGACCTCGACGAGCTCGTTGATCCACTCGGCGTAGCCGGCGTGGTCGGTGGCCACGTGGAGCACACCGCCGGGTTTTAGGCGGGAGGCGAAGAGGTTGAGCGTGCCGGATTGGATGATGCGGCGCTTGTGGTGGCGGGCCTTGGGCCACGGATCCGGGAAGAAGATGCGGATGCCGTCGAGGGACTCGGGCGCGAACATGCGCATGAGAACTTCGATGCCATCGCCGCGGACCATGCGGATGTTCTCAATATCGTTGCGGACGATGGAGCCCAGCAGCTTGGCTAGGCCCGGCTTGTAGAGCTCGACGGCAACAATGTTGGTGTCCTTTTCCAACGGGGCCATCGCGGCAGTGGAGGTACCGGTGCCGGAGCCGATCTCGACGATGGTCTTGGCGCCCTCGCGGCCGAACCAGGCGGGGATGTCGAGGGGTTCGTCGGCAAGCAGGCGTCCCAACTGAGGCCAGTGCTCCTCGAAGAGGGCGTTCTGGTTGTCGGTGAGGGTGCCGCGACGGAAGGTCACGTTGCCGAGGCGTGGGTAGTCCAAATCATTGTTGAACTCGGCGTTGAAATCCGTCTGGAGGCCGCGGCCATGAGGCATCTGCGCGGCGGGATTCTGGGAGGAGTCTGCACTATTCATCAGTTGACATTGTTCCCTTAAGCAGGGGTGAGGGGCAACGTGCCGCGCCGTGGAGGGCGGAGGGGCGTCCAGGTGGAGGCCACACAGGACGCCGTGGGGGTAGCGGGACGGGCGTACGGGATGGACAACCCAAAGAAAATCCACCCCTGTGCGGGGGTATCTTTGGTGGTTGCGTGCCCTATTTCACACTTCGTTGTCCTTGGGTTAGTCGGGTTAACCAGGGTGGATATAACCGGGGTGGGCTGTATTACACATTCTGTTATCGCCAGTATCCGTACTCTGGTTGGTGAAACGTCGATAGGGGAAACCTTCGGCGATATAAAGCACCCTGGCCACACCGACCACAGGAGAATGTGAGATGACCGCAACCATTAAGGGCCTTGTAGGTGAACTGCCCACGAAGAACGAGAAGCTTATTTCGTGGATCAGTGAGAGTGTCGAGCTCTTCCAGCCGGAAGAGGTCGTCTTCGTAGATGGCTCCCAGGAGGAGGCTGACCGTCTCGCCGCTGAGCTCGTGGAGAAGGGCACCCTGATTAAGCTCAACGAGGAGAAGCGCCCGAACTCCTACCTGGCGCGCTCGAACCCGTCGGATGTCGCGCGCGTGGAGTCCCGCACCTTCATCTGCACCGAGACCGCCGAGGACGCCGGCCCGACCAATAACTGGGCCCCGCCGGCAGCCATGAAGGAAGAGATGACCGAGGCCTTCCGTGGCTCCATGAAGGGCCGCACCATGTATGTGGTGCCTTTCTGCATGGGCCCCATCAGCGACCCGGACCCGAAGCTCGGCGTGCAGCTTACTGATTCCGCTTATGTCGTGCTCTCCATGCGCATCATGACCCGCATGGGTCAGCAGGCTCTGGACAAGATTGGTGAGAACGGCGATTTTGTCCACGCCCTGCACTCCGTTGGTGCTCCGCTGGAGCCGGGCCAGGAGGATGTCGCGTGGCCGTGCAACGAGAAGAAGTACATCACGCAGTTCCCGGCGACCAAGGAGATTTGGTCCTACGGCTCCGGCTACGGCGGCAATGCCATCCTGGCCAAGAAGTGCTACGCGCTGCGTATCGCTTCCGTCATGGCGAAGGAAGAGGGCTGGATGGCAGAGCACATGCTCATCCTCAAGCTCACCAACCCGGAGGGTAAGAAGTACCACATCGCGGCCGCCTTCCCGTCTGCCTGCGGTAAGACCAACCTGGCCATGATCGCCCCGACCATCCCGGGCTGGAAGGCTGAGGTTGTGGGCGATGACATCGCCTGGATGAAGCTGCGCGAGGACGGCCTGTACGCAGTCAACCCGGAGAACGGCTTCTTCGGTGTGGCGCCGGGCACCAACTACGACTCCAACCCGATTGCCATGAAGACGATGGAGCCGGGCAACACCCTGTTCACCAACGTCGCGCTGACCGACGACGGCGATGTCTGGTGGGAGGAAATGGGCGAGGCCCCGGAGCACCTCATCGATTGGCGCGGCAACGATTGGACCCCGGCTTCCACCACCAAGGCGGCGCACCCGAACTCCCGCTACTGCGTGCCGATTACGCAGTGCCCGTCTGCTGCTCCGGAGTTTGATGACTGGAAGGGCGTCAAGATTGACGCCATCCTCTTCGGTGGCCGCCGCGCGGATACCGTCCCGCTGGTGACCCAGGCCTTCGACTGGAACCACGGCACCATGATCGGCGCCCTGCTCTCCTCTGGCCAGACCGCTGCCGCTGAGGGCAAGGTCGGCGCCCTGCGCCATGACCCGATGGCCATGCTGCCGTTCATGGGCTACAACGCCGGTGACTACCTGCAGCACTGGGTAGATATGGGCGAAAAGGGCGGCGACCGTATGCCGGCTATCTTCCTGGTGAACTGGTTCCGCCGCGGTGAGGACCGCCGCTTCCTGTGGCCGGGCTTCGGCGAGAACTCCCGCGTTCTCAAGTGGATTGTGGACCGCATCGAAGGCAACGTCGACGCCGTCGAGACTGTCGTGGGCCACACCGCCCGCCCGGAGGATATCGACCTCACCGGCCTGGACTTCGACATTGAAGACGTCCGCGAGGCACTTGCCGTGAACCCGGCCGATTGGGCTGGCGACATGGAAGACAACAAGGAGTACCTGACCTTCCTGGGCTCCCGCGTGCCGTCTGAGGTGTGGGACCAGTTCAAGGCCCTCAAGGAGCGCGTTGAGGCTGCCTCCTAACGCCGCTTTCCGCGCCGCTGCTTTCCGACGCCCCTCCACCCAGCGGTGGCGGGGCGTCGCCGCGTTCTGGCATGTTAGGTTGGCCACAATAAGGTTAGGGTAACCTTTTAAATGGAGAAAGTCTCGCATATTCTGGCTGTATGACAACTTCTTCTTTGCCCATGCACGATCGTCCCGACTCCGAGGTTGGTGGACACTGGCTCCTCGCCCGCCTGGGAAAGAAGGTGTTGCGCCCCGGCGGGCTGGAGATGACCACCACGCTAATCGACGCCGCCGAGCTGAAAAACAAGGACGTGGTGGAGCTGGCCCCTGGACTCGGGCTCACTGCCCGCCAGATCGTGGCGGAAGGCCCGCGCAGCTACACCGGTGTGGACGAGGATCCTGATGCCGTGGCGCGCACGAAGGCCAGCCTCGCCGGCGCTTCCTCGGCTACCGTGGTGGTCAATGACGCCAAGGCCACGGGTTTGCCGGATAACAGCACGGATGTCGTCTTTGGCGAAGCCATGCTCACCATGCACGGCGAGAAGGGGAAGGCCGCGATCATGGCGGAGGCGTTCCGTATCCTGCGCCCGGGCGGCAGGTATGTCATCCATGAGCTGTGCCTGGAGCCGGACACGCTTGACGACGCCCAGAAGCTCGAGATCCGCCGCGCGCTGGCCACGTCCATCCGCGTCAACGCCCGCCCGCTGACCACAAAGGAATGGGACGGCGTGGCACGGGAGGCTGGCTTCGAGGTGACTGAGCGCCACTATGCAGATATGGCGCTGCTGCGCGCCAAGCGCAACTTGCAGGACGAGGGTGTGCTGGGCGTGGCGCGTATCGCCTTTAACGTCTTGCGCATGCCCGACGCCCGCCGCCGCGTTTTCGCGATGCGTTCGGTGTTCAACAAATACAGCGACAACCTGCAGGCCATCGGCGTGGTGCTGACCAAGCCGGCCGCGGCTGCTCAATGAGTTTCGGTGAGAGCGGTGACGTTGCCGGCGGCGTGCCGGACGGCGTGATGGAGGCCCGCCCACGTGGGATCAGCTGGCCCACGGTTGGCGTATCTGTGGTGAGCAGTTGCGTCGCCGCTGCGCTGGTCTTGGGTTTCGGCGTGCAGCTCAGCCAAGGCAAGTGGGAACAGGCGGCAGCCCAGGGTGCCGCGATGACGCAGCCAGCCGAACCGAGCGTGCCCGTGAGCAGCGACTCCGCAGCGCCGGCGGCTGCGGCAACAACGGCACCAACAACGGCGGCGTCCGCGGCGTCGCCAAGCGTTGCGCAGGACGCCCCCGCTGTGGCGTTGGAACCGGCACCGCAGGAGAATCAAGCGGCAGACCCAGCGCCAGAGCAGGCGGTGGATGAGACGGTGGAGGACCCCAACACCGGCTGGTACCCCAGTGGGGATTTCAGCGCGAGCTTTGCGGCTACTAACCCGGAGCCGACGCTCGATGACCTTAACGGCGTCCTGCACGCGCTCGTGGCCACGCCGGGATCCGATGCGGACAAGGCACACAACCTCGAGGCTGGTCTGCCGGGGACGGTGGTGCCGAGAACCATTTACAACCTGGGGATATTCCGTCCGCCGCTGGGCTGGAAGCGGATTAGCGGGCCACTGACGGTGGAGGGGAACACCGCGAGTGCCACGCTCAACGCGAGCTCGGCCGGGCGTCCCACGCTCTCGTTGCGGGTGGAGTTCCGCTACCTCGACGGGCGCTGGAAGCTGGCCACGAACTCGCTGCGCAACGGCATCGATGCGGTGGGCCTGCCCATCGCGGGCGCGTTTTAAGGCGGCGGCGTGATTGACGTTGACAACCTGAGCCACTGGTATGGCTCGCGCCGCACAGCCGCGCCTGTGCGCGACCTTTCTTGCACCTTCGCTGATGGCCGCATCAATTACGTCGTGGGGCTTAACGGCACCGGAAAGTCGACGCTCCTCGGCTGCCTTTCCGGAAGCTTGCGCCCGCGCGGCGGCAGGGTCCTGGTGGACGGGCGGGAGCTGCGCGGTACCGACTATCCGTTGCGCCACGTGGGCAGCTACTTGAGCGCAGAAGATTTCTCACCGCAGCACACCGGCCTGCGCCACCTGCAGTGGATGTGCGCCCTCGCAGGCGCGCCGGTGGAAAAGGCGGAGGCGCTGGTGCGGGCCGTCGGGCTCGAGGAGGCCTCGCGGCGCCCCATCGGAGGTTACTCGTTGGGCATGCGCCAGCGCCTGGGGATCGCCAGCGTCTTGGCGGGAAACCCGCGCAACATTGTGCTGGATGAGCCGCTCAACGGCCTAGATATCCAGGGCGTGTGGTGGCTGCGTGAGTTGCTTGCCGCGTGGGCGGAGGAGGGTCGCTGCGTGATCGTGGCCTCGCATCATCTGCGCGAGGTGGAGGCCACGACCGAGGTTGCCGACGCCTCGGTAACCATCCTCAGCCAGGGCACGGCTCTTGCCCACGGCTCCCTTGAGGACGTCATCGCCTCCACCGGCGCCCCCGACCTCGAATCCGCCGTGGCGGCGCTGATCCCGGAGCTAGGGGCACGGGCATGAAGGCGTGGCAACGCTGGCGGATAAGCCTGCGCGCCGAGTCTGTGCGCCTGGGCGGGGCGCGCGGCCCGCTGGTGCGGGTCGCCGTGCCGCTGGGGTTTGCGCTGCCGCTGGCGGTGACCTTCGGGGTGGCAGCGGTGGCGGAGCACGTCCAGTCCGCGGGAGGCATCCTTCAGGCGCAGTCCGTGGACACTACTAATGCGGCGTATTGGCCCATCTACCTGGGCAGCATCGTGTTTGCGGCATTGGGGGCGTGGGCGCAGGCCACCGCCGGATCGCGGGCCTTGCGTGCGGCGGCGCCGTGGTCAGGGCTGGATCAGCTGGCCCGCTGGTGCTTCCTGGGCGCGCTCGCGGCGGCCGCGACACTGCTCAGCGTCAGCCTGTGCCTGCTGCTCCTGCCCACGTTCTTCCCGGTGCTCTATGGGCAGGTGAACTTCTTCGCGGGCCTGCGCATGGTGGCTCTCGGCCCGGTGTACGCGTGGTTGGCGGTGGGCTACGGTGTGGCGCTGGGCCGGCTGCTGCGCTCCCCGGCGTTGAGCATCGCGGCGCTGACGGTCTGGGCGCTCTTGGTAGAAAACGCGCTGTGGCTCATCCCCGGCGGCGCGCGCCTCACCGGCTGGCTGCCCTTCCTCAACGGCGTCTTCGCTACCGGCCAGGACGTGGCGCTATTCCCGCCTTGGGGCCGTGACGGGGCGCTGGTGTACTTCGCGGCCGTGGGCGTGGCGCTCTGGCTGGCTTCTCTGCGCAGGCGCCTCGACTAAGTCTGACTCAGCCATCAGGCGCGCAGGACGATGACCAGGTTGGAGGTCACAAGCTCCCGCAGCACCGGCACCTTGGTCACCCACCAGGCCCAGGCAGGGTGGTAGCGAGGAAAGGCCGCGAGGAGCTGCGAGCCTTGCGACGTCACGCCGCGCGCCCAGTCCAGGCCTTCGCGTGCGGAAAGCGCAAAGAGCGAGGAGCCAAAGACGTTCTTCGGTGGGTGCCCATGGCGGCGGGTATAGCGGTCCCGGGCGAACTCGCCGCCCACGTAGTGCTCCCACAGGCCGGTCTCGTGCCCGCCGAAAGGTCCCAGCCACACCGTGTAGCTCAAGACCACCAGCCCGCCGGGCTTGGTCACGCGCAGCATTTCCTGGCCCATGTCCCACGGGTTGGGGATGTGCTCGGCCACGTTGGAGGAATACGTGATGTCGAAGGTGTCATCCGCGAAGGGCAAGCACGTGCCGTCGCCGCGCACGGCCTGGGCCACTGAGATGCCGGCGGCGGCCATTTCACCCACGTCCGGCTCCAGCCCCACATAACTGGCACCGCGCTGAGCAAAGGCGGACGCGAAATAGCCGGGCCCGCCCCCGACGTCGAGCACGCGCGCGCCGGTGAGGGACAAAGAATGATCGCGGGAGAGGGCGTCGACAAGCGCGGCGGTGTCCTCAGCCAGACCGCCATAAAAGATCGCGGGTGCTGTCTGCTCGAAGCGGAAGGAGCGCAGCAGCCGCCAGGAGCGGCGCAGGGTGGCCAAGGCGCGGGTGCGTTTCATAACCCACTAGGCTAAAGCATCGTCATGAAAATCCTTCTTTTATGTTGGCGCGATTCCACCCACCCGCAGGGTGGCGGTTCCGAGCGCTACCTTGAGCGCGTCGGCGAGTACCTCGCTGCCCAAGGCCACGAGGTGGTCTTCCGCACCGCGCGCCACATGAACGCCGCCAAGCGCGAGCGCCGCAACGGCGTGCTCTATTCGCGCGCTGGGGCCAAGTTCAGCGTCTACCCGCGCGCGTTGGTGGCGATGTTGTTCGGGCGCCGCGGTTTCGATGTCGTGGTGGATACCCACAACGGCATCCCGTTCTTTGCGCGCCTGGCCACCCGGGCGCCCGTGGTGATCCTGACGCACCACTGCCACCGCGAGCAGTGGCCGGTGGCCGGGCCCGTCCTGGCGCGGCTGGGGTGGTTCCTGGAATCTCGCGTGGTGCCCGCGCTGTATCGCGAGAACACGTGGGTGACGGTCTCGGAGGCCTCGAAGCGTGACCTGGAGAAGCTGGGGATTCACGGCGCGCACATCATCGAGAACGGCGTGGACCCCCTGCCGTCACACGTGCCTACATTGGAGCGCGAGGCTGACATCCACCTGGTGACGCTGTCACGCCTGGTGCCGCACAAGCAGATTGAGCACGCGATGGACACCGTGGCGCGGATTCCGGGCGCGCTTCTCGACGTCATCGGTTCCGGCTGGTGGGAATCTCACCTGCGCGAGTATGCGCGCGCCCACGGGGTGGAGGACCGCGTGCGCTTCCGCGGCCAGGTCACCGAGGACTATAAACATGCACTGCTCGCCCGGGCCGACGTTCACCTCATGCCGTCTCGCAAGGAAGGCTGGGGGTTGGCAGTCATGGAGGCGGCCCAACATGGAGTTCCCACGGTGGGTTATGCATTTGGCCTGCAAGACAGCGTCATCGACGGCAAGACGGGCGTGCTGGTCCACCACGAGTCCGAGTTCGCTCCGGCGGTGCGCATGCTTGTCGACGACCCCCTCCTCCGCACCCGCCTCGGCCAGGCTGCCCGCGAATTGGCGGCTACTTTTTCGTGGGAGAAGACCGGCGCGCGCTTCGAAGAATTACTAGAAGCGGAAGTGCGCACCAAGCGGCGCTAAGCCCCCACGGGGCGGGTGCCGGTTGCGCGTTCGTGGTGGCGGCGATGCGGCCGTCCTCGACGACCGCGCCCACGCCGAGTTCTTCCAACCGGTCGAGGTTGCGGTTGTCCCAGGCCTCTGCGGCCGCTAGGTAGCGCGGCGATGGCTCATCCACTGTCACACCGTCGACGGTGAGCTCGCCGGAGTCGAGCTTGTTCGCGGCCTTGGAGTAGGGGTCGAGGGCGATGCCGCCGTCGAGCGTGATCATGGCGGGGCGGTCGGCGAAGAAGGTGAGGCGCCCGTCGAGGTCTTCGACGAGCTGGCGGTCGATGCCCGTTTCGCGTGGGCGTAACACGGCGAGCTCCTTAGGAGCATCGGGGGCCTGCAGCAGGCAGGCACACAGCGCGAGTGCGGCCGGAAGCTGGCGCAGGGACGCGATGCCCGCCACGGCCAGCGGCAGGGCGAGCAAGGTGAGTTTGGAGGAATCGCGCAGCAAACCCGCGCCGGGGATGTGCTCGATGGCGAAGGCGATGAGACCGGGGGCGAGTGCGCCGAGGATGGCCAAGCCCATGCCGAGAACCGCCAGGGCCGCGAGCGGACGCAGCTCGCGCCGGGGAAGGCGGGTGGCGCCAAGAATGGCGAGCGCGGCGACGGCAAGTCCCGCTAGGGCGAACCCCTGCTCGCGGGAGGCCGGCACCGCCGCGGCATTCCAGATGCCGCTGAAGCCGAGCAGCGAGCCGACCGCACCCACGTAGGCCTCCGCGCGCGGGGCGAAGGCCGCGGCCTGGGCGGCGGGGTCGCCGGGGGTTCCCGGATTTCCGGCCACGAGGCTTGGAACTAGCCACGGCAACCACAACAAGACTGAGCCGCCCGTCCAAAGCCACCGCCTTTCGCGCTCACAGACAACCGCGATGAGTCCCCCGAAGAGCCCGCCGGTGGGCGTCAAGGACGCGGCCCACAGCGCCAGCCACGCCACGCGCGGGTGCGCATTGAGGCACCCCCACGCGATCACGGGCGCCAGCCAGGCCGCGACCGCGAGCGACCACTGGCCCTGCAGGAGACGCTCGATGACGAAAGGATTGGCCACCGCGCACGCCATCGCCGCGGCCGCCGCCCACGGGCTGAATTGTGGGCGCTGGTACGCCCACAGACCCGCCACCCACGCCGAGGCACTCGCCGCACCGAGGATAAAAACCCTGGCCAGCCACGCCCCGCCAACGAGGGCAAGCACCCCGTCTTGCGGAGCATTGCGCGCGGGCAGGTCACCGGCGCCGAAGGCAGAGGCGCTCAGAGCTGGGTTATCAATCAGCACCATGTCGCGCCACAGGAACTCGCCGGGCAGCACGAAGGGCCAGCACACCGCGAGCACGAGCACCACGCCCCACGCGATGAGGGCGGTGCGCCTCGCAAGGGAGGTAGTCACGGGCGCCTACGCGCTCTGGGCGGCATGACGGCGCATGAACATCGCGGCCGCTACCGCCAGCAACGCCACGCCTATGGCCTTGCCCAGCCAGCCGACGAGGCTCAAGACCGTGACCGTGTCGATGACCCTGCGAACCGAGTCGAGGCGTTCGGTGCGGGTGGAATCGGACCAGGAGAGGGGGACGTCGAGAAGCGCGCGTTCTTGTGTGTCATCGGCGTCGACCATGGCCTGGGCCTGGCTCGCATCCGTGGCCCAGAAGATGCGCGGGTGTTCCTCCTCGTCGACGATGGTGCCGGTCGTGGGCTCGACCCACACGGTGCGGCTCACGGCGTAGAAAGGCTCGAGGATGACGTGCGATTTCGCCTTGAGGTTGTAGCGCTCCAGGGATTCGGGCGAGTAGAAATCGCCCGCCGGGCCGGAGCGGCGAGCATCGAGGTCGAAGACCTCCGCGAGCGAAACCGGCGCGACATCCTGATGGAAGACGTAGGTGGGGATGCTGTCGAGCTTCTCATCGCGCAGGAAATCGATGGGCTCCGCGTCCTGGGTGAGAGGGTCGAAGAAAGGATAGGAACGTTGCTCCGCCCCGGCGGGGAAAAAGTAGCTGATGCCGTCGCGTTCGACCTGGTCCTCCATCTGCAGGTCAAGGGCGGGAAGATCGATATTCTGCGTCGTGTTCGGGCCCGCCACCGGGTAGGTGGACTCGCGGTTGAGTAGGGATTCCTCGGTGATGTGCGCGACGGTGTCGCCATCCAAGGTGAGCGTGGTGGTGGATTGTGCGCGGGCCACCGAATCCTTCTCCGCAGAGGCAGTCGAGGTGTGGCGGGTGAACTCGACCCCATCCTGTTCCGCGCGGACCGTGATGTCGAGGTCCCTGGGCAGCGGGCGGGACTGGTTGTTGTACAGCGGCGGAAGGATGGACCCGAGTAGGAGGAACACCGCGGCGGCAATCGTCACCTGCGCTAGGCGGGAGCGAAGGAACACGTCAGCTCCGATCGGTCGAGGGATTCACTGCAGAAATAGTATCGTAGTGGGCCATGCGCTTTCTCCCTGAGCTCGAAGGCGTGCGTGCGCTGGCAGCGTTGGCGGTCGTGATCACGCACGTGTCTTTCCAGACGGCAACCGGCTGGGCCTGGGCTGAGAGGCTGGATTATGGGGTGGCGGTCTTCTTCGTGCTCAGCGGTTTCTTGCTGTGGCGCCGGCGGCACGCGCACACGGCGGGGCAGTATCTTCTTTCCCGCGTGGCGCGTTTGGCACCGCTCTACGTCGTGTGCGTGGTGGCGGTACTCGCCTTGCTTCCCGACGCCTCCCCCTTAACCCTTCCGCAAGTCATCACCAACCTGACGGGCACGCAGCTCTATATTGCTGACGGCCTGGTTCCCGGCTTAACCCAATTGTGGTCGCTGTGCGTGGAGTTCGCTTTCTACGCGGTGCTGCCGCTGTTGGCGTTGCTGTTGGATAGGTTTTCGGCGCGTTTAAGAGTTGTGCTCATTGCGGTTGCTAGCGTGCTGAGCCTGTTCTGGGGCTTCCTGCCGTTTGTGGCCGGTTATGAATCCGGCGATATCAACACACAGATTTGGCCGCCGGCGTACTTTTCGTGGTTCGCGGTGGGAATGTTGGCCGCGGAGGCTGAGGCGGCTGGCGTGCGCCTGCGCGCCGGGCGCATTGTGCGGCCCGCTTGTTGGGTGGTGGCCGCGGGCTGCGTGTGGCTGGCCAGCCGCGAGTGGTTCGGCCCGCAGGGCTTGGTGCATCCAGAACCGGGTGAGTTTGCGCGCCGCATTGCTGTGGGCGCTGTGTGCGGGGCCTGCATCGTGGTGCCGGTAGCGCTGGCGCCTCGCGAAAGCTGGCTGGCCTCCGAGCGGATGCGGGCGCTGGGCCGCTGGTCTTATGGGGTTTTCATGTGGCATGTGGCGGTGCTGGCCATCGCCTTCCCGCTCTTGGGCGTGTCTGCCTTCTCAGGTGCTGCCTGGGATTTCGCGGTGGTGCTGGTCTTCACGGTGATCGTTAGCTGTGTGCTTTCTGCTGCGACCTACGTGCTTGTCGAGGTCCCCGGCCGCGACCTCATCCGCTCCCTCGTCTTTACACGCGGCCGCATCGCCGTTCCGCGTTCGTTGCCGCGCCAGGCAGATAGCCCTGCCGGCTCCGCTTCTGCGAGCTCTGCCAGTTCCGGATCCCATTCCGCTACCGTGGGCTCCGGATCCCTCGCCAGCGCCGCTGGCTCGACTGATTCCGCCGGTTCGGTGGGGTCGTAGACGCCACTTCACACATGGCATTTTCCAGAAGGCATTAGTCAAACGGTTTCCTTGCCCCCAAACAAACCTTTTACATCGCCGCAGATGGTTTCCTTGACCCCAAAGACACCTTCTGACTAATGCCTTTTGACCTGACTTAGGTCATGGGTGGGTGAGTAACGTCACTCTTGACACTGTTACCTGTTGGTTTTCGTCGGTGGGGAGGAATTTTTCCGCACTAAGTGGGTAGTGCCGGGGGTGTTCAGTAGTCTGATTTTTGTGAGTCCTTATATTCGCACTGTCAAGACCGCTTCTGGGGCGATGGCGGTGCAGGTGGTGTTCTCTGAACGCAAAGGTGCCAAAAGGATGAAGCATATCGGCTCAGCGCATTCAGAGTCTGAGCTTGCGCTTTTGCGGGCTGAAGCTCAACGCATCGTCGATGGTGACCAACTCGCAATGGACTTCGGCGAGGCTACACACACCCCACCGGCAACAGGCAGCGTTTCCAACCCGCTGCCTGTAGTCGGTCAGCGGGCCGGATACTTGCTGGACTGTATTGATGCGTGTTTCAACGAGT
>NZ_KV821920.1:0-254 GCF_001815785.1 Corynebacterium sp. HMSC056F09 | reverse complement strand
TGGGTTCCTGCCGCGGTTTTGCCGTTCTTAACCAGTCCGTGCCCGCACATGTCACATGACGGTCGATTCCTATTAGCCATAGGAATTGGCCTTACCGCACCAGCTGCAGTCCTCCTATCACAGACCTAGGACTATCCGGTGTTGATTCCATCGATCGGGCTGTTGGAACCGATTCAAAATCAAGATCACCGCATTATCCCAGGCTGTTCCAGGAAACCGTACCGGTTTATCCACACGAAATGTCCCTTAAGCCG
>NZ_KV821919.1:0-392 GCF_001815785.1 Corynebacterium sp. HMSC056F09 | reverse complement strand
TGCAACGTTTCATCGATTAATACCCGCGCACGCGCCAGCGAGATTCGGCACTTCAAAATCTTTATTGACTGGATTCTTTCCGGTGAATCCGCAGACCATTTAGCTAAACGCCTTGGGGTAACCAGACGAACGTTGACCCGATGGTTCAAGCTTTTGTGGTTTATCACCGTGCCCACGTCTACTGACCCCTATCGTGTCTACGACCAGGTCTTTATCGACGGCACCTACTTTCACAAGAAATGCCTGCTGGTCGCCTGCACCAATACACACGTCATCGCCTGGCATTGGTGCCTGCGCGAAAGCTCATACGAGTACCTAAAGCTGCTCGACAAAATCGCGCAACCACTTATCGTCACCACCGACGGGGCAGGCGGAGCGCTCAAGGCACTGCG
>NZ_KV821918.1:0-53281 GCF_001815785.1 Corynebacterium sp. HMSC056F09 | reverse complement strand
CACACCGCTACCATTTCAGTCTTCTGAACACTCTCTCGACGTTGAATCCACCCCTGCGAGTGAGACGTCGCCAAGCACAAGCACCAGCGTTACTGAAGACGCCCCACAGCCCACCCTCCCCGCTACGGAGGAAAACGTCGAAGGCGTCAACATAGATCAACCACAAGAGGAAGTCATCGGCTTCACCGAGGCCCCCGGCGCGGCGCAGCCTACTCCGATGGAGAAAACCATCGAGTCCTGCGGTGATGTCTCGCTGCACGAAACCGGTACGGCATTCTTCAGCGATGGAACCTCTGGCTGGACGCAACAGTGCTCGGACGAGATGCTGGCTGCGAATCCTCCAGTTCAAGAAGCCGCCGCGGTGTATGAAGCACCCGCCGTGCAGGAGAACTATGTTCATCCCGGCGCGTATTGCAGCGGCGGAAGCGGCGTATCAAAGAGAGGTGTCCCGATGACGTGCGCACCTGCTTCTGATGGCAGGATGCGCTGGCAAAGCGCGTAACCTCATTCCGGCAGTTGAGGGCCTTTACCCTTCTTCCACAACGCAAAGGCGATGCCTCTGCGAATCAGTGCTGAAAGCCCCACGGGTAGGCAGCACAGGAAGGGCAAAGCGATGAGCATCTGCTCGATCCAGCCGAAGAGACCAACCGCCCCGATAACGACGAAAACGGCATCCAGGCGGAAATCTGTAATGACCTTCCGCTGCATGGGCAGGGAAACAAGGTAAGCAATTCCCAGAAACACGAGTGCGGGAAGAAGCACAAAGACTGCAAGGAAGCCACTCTCAGCATCAGTTCCTTGCGTATCGACGAAAAAGAGGGCCACCAGCAGCCCAACAAGCACGAACTCCACAAACGGTAACCGCAGCACAGGGAAATCTATAAGCCGCGGTGGCAGGGCGGAAGCGGGGCCGAACATACCGACAGTCTAGGTAAAATCATTTCCGCGTGGGCTTCGCCAAAGCTTTTAAGCCTTGCGGAGCGTGAACTCAACGACGTCGACTTCGTCGTCCTCAGCTAATCCGGGATAGTGAGTATCAAGCGCTTCATGAAGCTCAGCAAGAGAGCCAAAGCCATCTCTTCGGGCTTGTTCCTCCGTCAAGGACCTCCGCTGGGTAGAAACAACTGACGTGACCGCTGCGGGAATGGTGACGACCTCTCCGGATTCTTTCTCAAAGACAATCTGGGCGCTTCCTTCATGGAAGGGATCATCCACCCGAATGGTTTGTTGCTTTTCTCCGCTTCGAATTGATTCCTCGTAACCTTCCCACATATAGATGCGTTGCTCTTTGTCCATGTCACGCCAGTTATATGCGAACGGTAAGAGCTCTTCCACAGTGAGTGCTTCAAGTCCATTGCTTCCGCGCACGATGCACCGGATAGACGGATCAGTATCAAATAGCACTTGGCGGCACTTTCCACAGGGCGAAAGCACCTGGCCAGTCGGACCGTGGACGGCGACTACCGCTCGGATCGGATCCTCTGGATGACTAGCAGCGTGGTTAGCTAAGGCCGAGATTTCACCACAGGGGCCACCGAGAAAATGATATGCGTTTAAACCGAGCACGTGTTTGCCGGATTCGGTCAGGAGGGCTGCGGCTACGGTGTGATCTACCCCGTCGTGGAAACGCTGCGCATGGGTCGTGGCTGCGGTCAGTAGTTCTCGGAGTTCATTAGTAATCATCCTTCAAAGGTAGCTGCTACTGCCACAACTCCCAAGCCCAAGGGATCACAAATCTGTCGCTGTCATTCACGGTAAATAAGGGCGAAAAACTTCGAATTTCTGGCCGCTATAATTCCCCGAAGATATCAATAACCCCGGCGATTTACTCCTACTTTCGTAGTGCAGGGATCGTTCCGGGGTTTTCAAAGCGCACATTATCATATCCATATGGATAATCCAAGCCCAGCCCAAGTACAGCTGTCCCAGTGGTTTTCATCTGCGCGAATGAGCAGGTACGCCGATCATCCATCACCAGAAACGCTCTACCTTTGGAATACTCACCTCACGAAAACCTATCTCGCAGACATCGAACACCTCGAAGTACTCCTCCGAAATAGCATTCACAATGCCCTAACCGGAAGGTACGGCGAGCGATGGTTTGACGACGATCGAATCCCTTTCAACGATGCAGCGAAGAAGAATATCCGCAAAGCGAAGAAACGGGCCGGGAAGGAAGGTGCACCACCAGGAAAAATCATCGCTGAACTCAGCTTCGACTTCTGGCGTTTCCTCTTGAGTAGTCACTATCAGGCGAGTATCTGGCCCCAGGTAAAGAAGGCGTTGAAGAGAACGCCTGACAGTAGACAGCAGTTTGAAGAACTTGTAGTCATTGTTTACAAAATGAGGAATAGGTGCTCTCACCACGAATCAATCGTTCAACAACGCGATAGAGCCCGTGAAGTCGCACATCTCGACTCCGTTGATAACGCTATTCAAGAAGTAGCGGACTTCATTGATCCTCACGCCGCGGTATGGATCAAAGACAATTCACGCGTCCCCGCTATACGGGCACAACGACCTTAATCCATTGACGCTTTCTTGATACGTCGTACTGGCCTAGCGAACTCAGGCCACTGAAAAAGAAAAATCTCGAGACACCGACCGGAACGATGTCTCGAGACTTCACAGCGTGCCCGGGGCGGGACTTGAACCCGCACGTCCTATAAGGACACTGGCACCTGAAGCCAGCGCGTCTGCCAATTCCGCCACCCGGGCAGGGTATTGATGTCTTGGCGACTAGCTAACCTTAGCACGCAGTCCAACAGATTCTACAAATCCGCTGGCAAACCCGAACTTTCCAGGGAACTATAGGCCGCGCGTCTACGTTAAATAGAGGAAAGCAACCTATACTGATCGCTGCTATACCTCTCCCTTGAACATCCCGAAAGGAGGACGGCGTTACCCTATGGCATTTCTTGACAAGCTCGCCAAGCTGGATTCTTCCTTGCAACGCGGACTGGACAACGGCATGGCCTTTGTCTTCGGCGGTAAAGTCGTCCCCGCAGAGATTGAGGAGCTTCTCAAGCAGGAGGCGCAAGACAATCTGTCCCGCGGTGATGATGGCAAGCTTTATAGCCCCAACGTCATGACCGTCGGCGTGTCCTCCAAGGACATCGAGAATCTCTCACAGGACCGGGATGTTCCCAAGGATCTAGCTGATCAGCTCACCCGCTTCATCCGTAACAGTGGCTGGTCCCTCGCCGGGCCGGTCATCGTCCGCATCGCGGAGGAGTCGGGGCTGCGGACTGGGCAGTTGCGCGTGTCCTCTTTTTTGGATCACGAGCCCACCGAAGAAACCGGATTCGATGCGATTTTCCACCACGACCATGGTCAGGAGGACTCTATGACCCAGCCGCACAACGCCGACGAGGCCGCAACCACCGCCTTCATGGCCCCCACCCCGAATCAGCCAGCGCCGCAGGGCCCTGCGGTGACGCTCATGTTGCAGGACGGCTCCTCCCGCGTCTACCACGTGCAGGAGGGCTCCAATATTCTGGGCCGCAGCAACGACGCGGACCTGCGCCTGCCGGATACCGGTGTGTCCCGCCAGCACGCGGAGATCACCTGGAACGGCCAGGACGCCGTGCTGGTGGACCTGCAGTCCACGAACGGCACCACCGTCAACGACACCCCGATTGAGAACTGGCTGCTTGCCGACGGCGACGTGATCACCCTCGGTCACTCCCACATCGAGGTGCGCATCACCGGCCTCGAAGACCAGGGCTACTAAGCCGCCCGGCAAGTGTTCCCAGATTCTTAGCGTAAGGACTTTTCATGGATTCGATCGTGCTGCTCTCGCTGCGCATCGGCCTGCTGGTGTTGCTGTGGCTGTTTATCTTGGTCGCGCTCAACGCCATGCGCCGCGACGCCAATAAGGCCGCCGGCGTCTACCAGGCATCGTCCCCGGTGAAGGGGGCCCAGAGGCGTCGCGAAGCGCCGCGTGAAATCGCCATCGTGGACGGGCCGCTGCGCGGTTCCCACATGGAACTGGGCACGCTCGAAGACTGTACGATGGGCCGCGCGCAAGACTGTGACTTTGTCACCGGTGATGATTTCTCCTCCGGCCACCACGCCCGCCTGTTCCGCAGGGGCAGCGAGTGGTTCGTGGAGGACCTCGAATCCCGCAACGGCACCTTTGTTGGTGGCGTTCGCATTGACCAGCCAGAACGAGTCGGAGTCGGCTCCGATATCAAACTTGGCCGAACGACCGTGAGGTTGATGGCATGACTTTAAGCCTGACTTTTACTGCAGTGACGGACCGCGGATTGGTCCGCGAAAACAATGAGGATTCCGCCCACGCGGGCCCGCACCTGCTGGTGCTGGCCGACGGCATGGGTGGCCACGCTGCCGGCGAGGTCGCTTCCACCACCATGGTGGAGCACATGGCCTCCCTCGAGCGTGATCCGGGCGACAACGACATGCTGGCCCTGCTCGGCGCGGCGGCGGAAGACGCCAATGCGGCGATCCGCGAGCACGTGGATGAGCACCCGGAGACGGAGGGCATGGGCACCACGCTGACCGCCCTGCTTTTTAACGGCTCCGAGTTCGGCGTGTGCCACGTGGGTGATTCCCGCGGCTACCGGCTGCGTAAGGGGAAGCTGACCCAGATCACCAAGGATGACACTTATGTGCAGTCCCTAGTGGATGAGGGAAAGCTCGATCCGGAGGATGTCTCCTCCCATCCGCAGAAGTCGTTGATCCTCAAGGCCTACACGGGCCGCCCGGTGGAGCCGACTCTCTTTATGCTCGATGCTGAACCGGGCGACCGCCTCCTGCTGTGCTCGGATGGCCTATCGGATCCGGTAACGGCCTCCACCATCGAGCAGGCGCTGAAGCAGGGCACGGTCGAAGAGGCCGCTACCACCCTGCGGGATCTGGCGCTGCGCTCCGGCGGCCCTGACAACGTCACCATTGTGGTGGCGGAGGTCGTGGAAGCGGAGGGTGACGAGGACTCCCCCATCACCGTCGGCGCCATCCAAGGTGTTGTTCCGGAGCCGACGCACCCGGATTCTTCCGCGAGCCGCGCCGCAAAGCTGATCTCGCCCCCAAAAGCCCAGGCCGCTGAGGAGAAGCCCCAGGAGGAACCACAGCGGCGGCCCCAGCGAAGCCGGATTGGGTGGAAGGTGATTGCATGCCTTGCCATCGTCATCGTGCTCGTCGTCAGTGGCGGGCTCTGGATGAAGAATTATCTGGGCAATAACTATTACGTGGCTACGGATGAGGGTGGCACCCTCACTATCCAGCAGGGTGCGGATTATGAAATCTTTGGCCGCCCGCTGCACCACACGTATCAGAATGCGTGCCTAGGCAAGGACAATGCGCTCAAGCTCGGGCACGGAGAGTGCGCGGGCGACTTTGCGCCGTTCACGCTGAAGGATTTGCCCGAATCTGAACGTGCCGCTGTGGGCAACCTGCCCTCCGGCTCCTATGACGAGGTGCAAACGCAGCTGTCGCAGCTCTCGGACAAGGCGCTCAAGCCTTGCCCGAAGGCCTCGAAAGACGGAAAAGACGGAAAAGATGACAAGAGCGCGTCCAAAGGAAACTGCCGGGAGGTGAAGTAGGTGAGTAAATTCTTCTCCCGCGGCACCGAATTCGGCCTGCTCGTGCTGGCCACCGTGGTTTTCGCCATCACCTTGGTCAGCCTTGAGCTGTCCCAAGGCAACGTGCTGACACTCGATGTGCTCTACCTCGTCGGCGGTTTCATCGGCGTCTTTGCTGTCGCTCACTTGGTGCTCTGTTTCCTGGCACCCTATGCGGATCAGCTCATGCTGCCCATCGTCGCGGTGCTCAACGGCACCGGGCTCATTCTGTTGCAGCGCCTCGATCTAGCTAACGGAGGCGGGCTGGCGGTGCGGCAGGTGATGTGGACCATCGTGGGCCTCATTCTCTTCGCGCTGGTGCTCGTCCTCCTGCGTGATCACCGCTCGCTCACCCGATACTCCTATATCTTGGGTGCGCTCGGCCTGATCCTCCTCGCATTACCCCTGGTGTGGCCGCAGCCGCCGGGCGTCGACGCCCGCATCTGGCTGTGGCTCGGACCCTTTTCCATCCAGCCGGGTGAGTTCTCCAAGATCCTGCTGATTTTGTTCTTCGCCATGCTGCTGACCCAGAAGCGCTCACTGTTCACGGTGGCCGGCTACAAGTTCTTGGGTATTTCCCTGCCGCGCCTGCGAGATCTCGCCCCCATCCTGGTGATCTGGGGCATCGCGATTGTCATCATGGGCATTTCCAATGACTTCGGCCCGGCTCTGCTGCTGTTTAGCACCGTGCTCGGCATGCTCTTCATGGCCACCAACCGCGTGAGCTGGCTGCTCATTGGCGTCATCCTCGTGGGCATCGGTGGCTTCGGCATCTACCAGGTCTCGGAGAAGATCCAGCAACGCTTCTCCAACTTCCTGGATCCGCTGGCTAACTATGATTCCACCGGCTACCAGCTCTCCCAGGCGCTCTTCGGCATGTCCTCCGGCGGCATTACCGGCACCGGCCTAGGCCAGGGCCACCCGGACATGGTGCCGGTAGCGCACTCGGACTTCATCCTGGCCGGAATCGGTGAAGAGTTCGGGTTGGTTGGCCTCGCCGCGGTACTTGTGCTGTTTGCCATGCTCGTCTCCCGCGGCTTCCGCACCGCGCTGACCTGCCGTGATACCTATGGCAAACTGGTCTCTTCAGGGCTGGCCCTGACGCTGGCCGTGCAGGTCTTCGTCGTCACCGGCGGCATCTCCGCGCTGCTGCCCATGACGGGCTTGACCACGCCGTTCATGTCTGCGGGTGGCTCCTCGCTCATGGCCAACTACATGCTGCTGGCCATCCTGCTGCGCATCTCCAACGCGGCACGCCGCCCGGCGCGCGAGCTGAGCTCAAACGCACCCACTGACACGTCCATGTTCCCCGCCGTCCAGGAGGCCATCCGATGAACCGATCGATCCGCCTCGTCGCCCTTTTTTCCCTCATCCTCACTGCCATCCTCCTGGTAAACCTCACGGTGGTGCAAGCGTTTTCGACGGATAAGTACGCCCATAACCCTAAGAACGTTCGCGGCTACCTGGAGATGCGCACGACCCCGCGTGGCCAGATCTTCGCTGGCAACACGGTGCTGGCGCAGTCCACTGCCGACGCCGAGGGCAACTACTCCCGCTCCTACCCCGCCGACTCCCCGGCCTTTGCCAACATCACCGGCTACCTCTCGGAGCGCTTCGGCGCCTCCCAGCTGGAGGCCTCCCAGAATGACATCCTCAATGGCAAGGATGATTCGCTCCTGGCGCGCAATTGGCTCGATATACTCTCCGGCAAGCCGCAAAAGGGCGCGAACGTCGAAGTCACCGTCGATCCAGCCCTACAGCAAACCGCCTACGATCAGCTCGCTGGACCGGGCTATAACGGCGCGGCCGTAGCCATCCAGCCCTCGACGGGCAAGATTTTGGCCATGGCCTCCTCCCCCAGCTTCAACGTCTCCGACCTGCTCGGTGATAACGCTGGCGAGAAGTGGGAACAGCTGCAGAACCAGGAAGGCACCCCGCTGGTCAACCACGCCACGCAGGACACCCTTCCCCCTGGCTCCATCTTCAAGATCATCACCACTGCAGCAGGCCTGAACAACGGCTTCGAGCCGAACTCCACGCTGACCGGCGCAGCGTCCATTACGCTGCCCGATACCGTCACGGAGCTCACCAACTACGGCAACCAGTCCTGCGGCGGCGCGGACAGCGTCACCCTGCAGACGGCCTTCGCGCTGTCCTGCAACACGGCCTTTGTGCAGATGTCGGAGAGCATCGGCGCCGATGAGCTGCGCAAGTACGCCGAGGGCTTCGGCGTGGGTGAGAAATACTCGTTGGGTGTTAATACTTCCGCTGGCGCGCTCGGTGAGCTTGGCGACGGCGCCCAAGTCGCCCAATCCGCCATCGGCCAGCGCGACGTGACCATGTCCGCCCTCCAGGCAGCCATCATGGCCGGCACCATCGCCAACCAGGGCAAGCGCATGGAACCCTACCTGGTCAACCGCATCACCGATGCCCAAATGAATGAGCTGCGCACCACCACACCACGTCAGGCCGCCGAAGCTGTGGATGAAGAAACAGCCAACACCATCAAGGACCTCATGTTCGCTTCCGAACGCAGCACCTTCGGCTACGACGGAAACGGTTTTGCCTCGAAGACTGGCACCGCCGAGCACGGTGAGGGCCTCGCCCCGCACGCGTGGTACGTGGCCTTCGACCCAGACAAGGACATCGCGGTGGGCGTCGTGGTCAAGGACGGCGGGCACCTTGGCCAAAATGCCACCGGTGGCCAGGTCTCCGCGCCCATCGGCCGTGCCATCCTGCGCGCATACGGAGGTGAGCAGTAGTGAATAGTGCAGATAACAAAAAGCACCTCCAAGAACTGATCGGTGAGGACTACCAGCTGCAGTGGATCGTCGGCCACGGCGGCATGTCCACGGTGTGGCTGGCGGATGATGTCCACAATGACCGCGAAGTCGCCCTCAAGGTCCTGCGCCCCGAGTTCTCGGACAACAACGAGTTTCTCTCGCGCTTCCGCAACGAGGCCAAGGCGGCAGAGTCCATTGATTCCGAGAACGTCGTGGCCACCTACGACTACCGCGAGCTCGAGGACAACGGCCGCACCTTCTGCTACATGGCCCTGGAGTACATCCGCGGCGAATCCCTGGCAGACCTCTTGGCTCGCGAGGGCGCGCTGCCGGAAACGCTGGCGCTCGACGTCATGGAGCAGGCCTCCCACGGCCTGTCCGTGATCCACCACATGGGCCTGGTGCATCGCGATATCAAGCCCGGCAACCTCATGATTACCCAAAACGGGCAGGTCAAGATCACCGACTTTGGCATCGCCAAGGCCGCCGCCGCCGTGCCGCTGACCCGCACCGGCATGGTCGTCGGCACCGCCCAGTACGTCTCCCCCGAGCAGGCCCAGGGCTACGAGGTCGGCCCAACGTCGGATGTCTATTCACTCGGTGTGGTGGGCTACGAGATGCTGGCCGGCAAGCGCCCCTTCAGCGGTGATTCCTCGGTATCGGTGGCGCTGGCGCACATTAGTCAGGCGCCGGAGCCCTTGTCGACGTCGATTAGCGCGCCCACCCGGGAACTGATCGGCATGGCCCTGCGCAAGGACCCCAACACCCGCTTCGCTGATGGCAACGAGTTCACCAATGCGATCTCGGCCGTACGCCAAGGCCAGCGCCCGCCGCAGCCCAAATCCGCAGCACTCGCGCCCATCGCCGATGAACCCTCACCCTCCGCCTCGACGGAAATGCTGGCCAACATGGCGCAGCCCACCACGGTGCGACCAGCCGTCCAGCCTTCTACACCGCAGCCGGAGGAGCGCCCCGACAAGAAGGGTGGTTTCGGCACCGGGTTGCTCATCGCCGTGGCCATCGCCGCCCTCGTGGCCGTCGGACTCATGGCCTACCGGATGTGGGGGAACACGGCACCGACCCCACCACCAGCGCCGACGGAGGTCATCGTGACGGAGACAGTTGTGCCGGAGACCACGGAGGAAGAGGAAACGGAAACCCCCGAGACTGTCGAGATCACCACCGTCGAGGAGGAGCCGACCCGGGTCACCGTTACCACGACGCACTCGGTCATCCCCGCCCCGCCGGTGACCACGGAACGCACGACCCATCAGGAGCCGCCCGAGTTCCCTACGGAGGAGACGCAACCGCAGGTCAATGACAGCCCAACGCCCGCGCCCGAACTAGACTCACAGAGCAACCCCACCGAAGAATCCGCACTACAGGGAGGCCAGTAACCCACCATGGTCAGTGATCGGTACCACCTCCGCCAGTCCATCGGCACCGGCGGCATGTCCGAGGTGTACGAAGCCGAGGACTCCGTTTTGGGGCGCACCGTCGCCATCAAGATGCTGCGCCCCGACATGGCGCGCGACGTCAACTTCCGCGAGCGTTTCCGCCGCGAGGCCCAGAATTCCGGCAAGCTCAATCACCCGAACATCGTTGCCGTCTTCGACACGGGTGAAAAGGACGTCGAAGGCCTGATGGTTCCCTATATCGTCATGGAATACGTGCAGGGCCGCACCTTGCGCGACATCGTCCGTGAGGATGGCCCCATGCCGGTCGAAGAAGCCGCGCGCGTGCTCAAACCGGTGGCGGATGCTTTGCAGTCTTCCCACGAGGCCGGGATTATCCACCGCGATATCAAGCCGGCCAACATTATGCTGACCAACACCGGCCAGGTGAAGGTCATGGACTTCGGCATCGCCCGCGCGCTGGATGATTCCACGTCGGCGATGACGCAAACCTCTGCTGTCATCGGCACCGCGCAGTACCTTTCGCCGGAACAGGCCCGCGGCAAGCCTGCCGACGCCCGCTCTGACGTCTACGCTTTGGGCTGCGTCATGTATGAAACGGTTACCGGCCGCACGCCGTTTGAAGGTGAAACACCTTTTGCGGTGGCTTACCAGCATGTGCAGGAGGATCCGGCACCACCCTCGGAGCTCATCACTGAAGATCTGACGGAACGGCAGCGGCTCGGCGTCGACGCCGTCGTGCTCACGGCGATGGCCAAGCACCCTGCGGACCGCTACCAATCTGCTTGGGAGATGGGCGATGACCTCGAGCGTTTGGCCCAGGGCCAGCTGCCGGAGGCAGCACGCTCCCACGTCAACGATGAGGATCACCCCACCACGATGGTGGCACCCGTGGCCGCGCAGCACCGCGCACCGGTGGCCTCGACTCGTCCCTCTGAAGACGATGAGTCCGGCTCCGGTCTGAAGTGGCTGGCGGCGCTGCTCGCGGCCTCTCTCGTCGCCATCATTGGTTATTTTGCCTGGGACTTCTGGGATAGCTCCCGCCAAGAGGCCCGCGAGCGCGAGCAGGAGCAGCATGAAGCAGCCCAGCGCGCGAACATGGTGACTATCCCGAAGGTGGCCAACCGCCCGCGCAACGAAGTCGTGGAGGAACTAGAGAAGCTTGGCCTGCTGGTAAGCATCAACGAGGAAGCCAGCCCCGATGTACCGCGCGGCAAGGTCATCCGCATCAACCCTGCGGAAGGCTCAGAGCTGCAGAAGAACTCCTCGGTCACGCTGACGGTGTCCTCCGGCAAGGAGGTCACCGAGGTCCCGGATCTCACCGGCATGAAGCTGGATGAAGCCACCGCCGCGCTGGAGGAAGCCGAGCTAGAGCTCCACACCGACGTCGAGCAGGTGAATGATGAGGCCCCCGCGGGCGAGATCATTTCCCAGAACCCGGCGGGCGGTACGCAGCTGTCCAAGGGCTCGAAGGTGCGGATCACCGTCTCCAAGGGTCAGAAGGAAGTTAGCGTCCCGGATGTCAGCGGCATGGATCGTGACCGCGCGGTCGAGATGCTGTCCTCCATGGACTTTGACGTCAACGTGAACTCGGTGGACTCTGAGCTTCCGGAAAACCAGGTGCTCAGGGTCGTCGAGAAGGGCCAGAAGCTGCCCAAGGGCAGCCAGGTCACCCTGGAGGTCTCGAACGCGATGCTCATCCAGGCACCGGACCTGACGCATTCCACCCAGCAGGAAGCCGAATCCGCGCTGCGCGCCAAGGGCTGGTCTGGCTCCCTCGACGTGGGCGAGCGCATCCCAACGTCTAACCCGATCGACAGCGACAAGATTGGGTGGGCGTCGGCAAGCCGCGGCGATGTCATCCGCAAGGATGCGACCATCCACATCCGGTTCTGGGAGTTTGACCCTGCGGCGCTGCTGCCGCAGTAGCTCTAATTGCCGCAGCTGCTAAGGTATTCCACAGATTAACCCCCCTATTCTTCGTGAAGGTGTAACAATGCCAAAGTCCAAGATCACGACGGAGGGCTCCGCACTCCCGCAGTCCTCCAGCTCTGCTACTAACCGCACCCCGGTCAAGATCAACTCTGAGGGCACCCCGAAGTGGTACATCGCCATCATGCTGGGCCTCATGCTCCTCGGCCTGCTCTGGCTGGTCGTGAACTACCTGGCGGGCGAGTCCATTCCGTTCATGCAGGAGCTGGGCCCGTGGAACTACGGCATCGGCTTCGGCCTGGCCATCATCGGCCTGTTGATGACGATGGGCTGGCGTTAGTTTTCATCGCCGCCAATGAACTCCTCGAGGTTCTATAGCATCGCCGGTGTCGGCTGCATCATTCTGGTGATGCTCACCGTCACGGTGGACAAAAGCTTCCTCACCCCTGGCGCACTCGTACTCGCCGGCCTCGGTGTCACGCTGACGCCGCTGGCCCTCCGCTACCCTCTTGTGGCGGCCTGCGGATACGGTGCGCTTTTTGCGCTGACGGTGTGGCTCTCGGAGTGGCGGTCTTTCCTGCTCTTGGCGTGGAGCCCCGTCATCGTGGGCATCGTGGCGTTTCGCACGCGCTGGCTGTGGGCGGTCCTTCCAGCGGTGGCGTACACCTACCTCGTCACGACGGATCCTGCGAACAACTATCTTCCGGATTTCGATCCCTTGAACCTGTCGCTGCCTCTCATCTTGTATGCGGTAGCCATCGTCATTGGGGCCGCGCTGCGCAAAAACCGGGACCAGCGTCTTGCCGCCGAACAGCGCGCCGCCGAGCAACGCGAGGCGCTGATGACCGCCCTTCATGATTCGGTGGCTGCGACGCTAACCTCCGTGGTCATGCGCTCCGAAACCTTGGCGCTGACCCAAACGGACCCTTCCGCGGCTGACTCCGCGGAAGCGATTGCTAACGACGCCCGCCGGGCCATGGGCGAGGTCCGTGATCTATTGCGCGTGATGAAGAATGAGAGCGTGACTCAGGGAGTTAAGTCCTTGGAAGAAGACCTCGACACCATGGTTAGCTTCCTGAGCAGCCACGGCTTCCACTGCGAAGCACAGATCAATGTAGGCAAGAACGGTGAGCTCGCGCTACCGGAAAAGCTCTCCCTCGTGTTCTCTGAACTCGCCATTAACATCCTCAAGTACGCTCGCCCTGAATCCCGTGTGAGCATCGAGGCCACCGGCAGCTCCAAATCCATCGACCTCGTGATCACTTCCGAGATTGCGGCGCAACAATCACGCCAGTACATGACGACGAATCTGGGCTTGGGGGAAATCGCCCGCCGTGTTCGCAGGATGCACGGCAGCTTCGGCAGCGGCAAAGAAGGCAATCTCTGGGTCACACGCCTTTCTCTTCCGGCCGCCTGCCTAAGGAAAATATAGTAAGATTGCCCGATAGTCCGCTATTTCTTAGATTTTAAAAGGTTCGACATGCGTACTTCCCTCGCCGTTGCCGCCGCAGCACTCGCGCTGTTCTCGGCACCAATTGCCAGCGCTGCTGAGACTCCTGTTGAAGCTACCGCTGCAACCACCGCAACTGAGAGCACTGAGTCCACCGGATTCACCTTCTACAGGTCGTACGCGAGCGAATTCGCCGACCACTTCCGTTGCTCCACCAGCCCCCAGCGCTGGTGGTGCGGCTAAACTGTTTCTCCATGAGCATTCGGGTTTTCCTCGTTGATGATGATGAGCTCGTTCGCTCGACGCTCCGCGTCTATTTCCAGACCACCGAAGACATCACGGTGGTCGGTGAGGCAACCAATGGTGCGGATTGCTTAGCGCAGATTGAAGAAGTCAATCCGGACCTCGTCCTCGCCGATATTCACATGCCACACATGGACGGCATTACGCTGCTCAAGCACCTTAATTCTGGACCGAATCCCCCGACGTTTTTGGCGGTGACCGCCTTCGACTCGGATGACACGATGCTGAAGATCCTGCGGGCGGGCGGCGCGGGTTATATCTTGAAGAACCAACGCCCGCGCTCCATCATTGAGGCGGTTCGCGCCGCTGTGGAAGGTGGCACCGTCGTGGCGCCCGCCGCCATGCACCGTTTGGTCGACTACATCGGTGAGCCCGCCACCCCACGCGATCCCGTCGCCGCCGCCATTGAGAGCCACGAGCTTCACGACGCCGAAATAGCCGTCCTCAAACTCCTCCTCGCCGGCAACTCCAATTCAGAGATCGCCGCCGCCACCCACTATTCGGAATCGGCCGTGAAGAAGCACGTCTCGCGCCTCATCACCATCTTCGGCGCCAGCACGCGCCTGAACCTGGTGACCAAGATTCTGGGTGGCGCTGGCTCCTGAGCCCGACTTCGCTCTAGCGACAGAACCGACCTAGGACATGGGTGGGTGAGCTACGCCACTCTTGGCACTGCTACCTGGTGGTTTTCGGCGGCAGGGCGGGATTTTTCCGCACTAAATTGACCCAAGTCAGGGCATCCCTGGAAAAGGCATCTGACAAAAGGCATCTTTGGGTCTAAAAACGCCATCTGCAAGGCGTAAAAGGCGTTTTCAGCCGTGAAAACGCCTTTTGACGGATGCCTTTTATCAGACGCCATTTGTCGGATGCCTCCAGCATGTCGATGGAGGCACGCAGATGTTGCGCGTTGCGAGGGGATCGAAGAAGGTAATCCGTTTCGCGAAGATACGTGCAGTGCTCTACGGAAACGGTCATTGTGACCCGATTTTGGTCATGAGCGGGTGAGCAACGCCACTCTTGGCACTGCTACCTGGTGGTTGTCGGCGGTGGGACGGGATTTTTCCGCACTAAATTGACCTAAGTCATGCCAAACACCCCGCAACCAGAGCACTGTTAACACCTTGGGTACAAAGTTATCCACAGGGTGGGGATAACTCTGTGGACAACGAATTCCACAGCCTTTCTCCACACCCTGTGGATAAGTGTTTTCACGCTTCCCACAGCCCGCACAAAAACTTCGAACACAACCTAATACGCTGCTGATCTGCGGTTATCTTGGCCCACACGTTCGGTAAATTACAAAAATGTAGTTATCCACAATGTGGATAACTGATGTGGAATTCTTTCGCACAAAGGTTTTGGTGGATAACACGCCCAAGTTATCCCCAAAGCCCAGCTCCCAGCGCCGCTGCAACAACAGCTATCGCCCCGATAAGCCATATCCCTAGCCAACGCAGCCACGCGCGCTGACGAAAGAGAAATGGTGCCAACAGCAGTCCTGTGAACAAACCACCCAAGTGCCCCCACACGGAGACGTTCTCCGCCACGAAGCTGTAGATAACGTTGGCCACCACGAGGACGATGGGCGCTCGCAGATCCAGACCGCGGCTGCGGTACACACCAATGAGTAGTCCCATGAGCGCAAACAGGGCGCCGGAGGCGCCCACCGTGGGTGTGCCGAAATCCATCCACAGCACTGCGGCGGAAGAGCCCACAATGGAGATGAGATAGGCCGCTACATACAGCGCGCTGCCCAGAGCGCGCTCTACTTCCCTGCCCACAAAGAACAGCATCACCATGTTGACCAAAAGGTGCCCGGCATCGAGATGCATAAAGCCTGCGGTAATGACAGTTGTGGGGTGCTCGGACACTTCAGGGCCCCACAGCGTCCAATCTTGGGCCAGCAAGCTGCGATAGTAGGGCGTAGAGAGGGTCTTGGCCTGGATGGCCGTGACCAACCATGCCCCAATGCACAGCAC
Organism: Corynebacterium sp. HMSC056F09; assembly: GCF_001815785.1. NCBI lineage: Bacteria > Bacillati > Actinomycetota > Actinomycetes > Mycobacteriales > Corynebacteriaceae > Corynebacterium > Corynebacterium sp. HMSC056F09. The sequence continues at coordinate 37,837 of NZ_KV821918.1, read as the reverse complement.
CATGAGCACCAGAGTGGCCGGTGCTGATTTCAGATAGTTCTTCACGCAGACTCCTAAAACAACGAGCCCGCCACCACATCACGTGGCAGCGGGCTCAGATGAAAAGCTAAGAACGCTTAGGCGATCTCGATGGACTCGATGACGACGTCCTCAGCCGGACGGTCCATGCGGTCGGTGGAGACCTTAGCAATCTTGGACACGACCTCCTGGGAAGCCGGGTCGGTGACCTCACCGAAGATGGTGTGGTGGTTGTTCAGGTGCGGGGTCGGCGCCACGGTGATGAAGAACTGGGAGCCGTTGGTGCCCGGGCCGGCATTCGCCATGGCCAGCAGGAACGGGCGGTCAAACTGCAGCTCCGGGTGGAACTCATCTTGGAACTGGTAGCCGGGGCCACCACGGCCGGTGCCGGTCGGGTCACCGCCCTGGATCATGAACTGGTCGATGACGCGGTGGAAAATAGCGCCATCGTAGAACGGGCCGGACTGCTCGCCCTTGGCGTTCTGGGTGGTGTAGTCCTTCTCGCCCTTGGCTAGGCCGATGAAGTTCTCAACGGTTACCGGTGCGTGGTTACCGAACAGGTCGATAACGATATCACCGTAGTTGGTGTGCATCGTTGCAGTTGCGGTCTTCTGAGTCATGCCAGCCATTGTATGGAAATTTCCACCATTGCGTTGTTCCGCCGCGACGCTGTCAGCGATCTGCGTAGGGTTACAAGCATGATCCGCGCCATTCTCTTCGATCTCGATGACACCCTCATGGACCACACCGCCGCGATGCACGCAGCCGTTGAGGAGTGGTTGCCAGGCGGGCATCACGAGCGCTTCGCGGAAATTGAAAAGAAGTGGTTCGCCGCCTACGAGCGCGGCGAGGTGTCTCATCAGGGCCAGCGCGTAGAGCGCTGCCGCGAGTTCCTGGGCCGCCCGGAGATGACGGAGCAGGAGGCGCTGGCGGAATATGCCAAGTACCTAGCCGCCTACGAGAAGCATTGGTGCGCGGTGGAGGGCGCGCGGGAAGCACTCGAGTATGTCCTGGATTTAGGGCTCAAGGTCGGTGTGCTCACGAATGGGGCGCGAGACATGCAAATGGGCAAACTGCGGGCAGGCGGGCTCGACCTACCAGGAGTGGAGTTATTCCCCACTGTGGAGATGGGTCATCCGAAGCCGCACCGAGAGGCCTACCTTGAGGCTTGTCGGCGCTTAAAGGTGGAACCGGGCGCCACTCTCATGGTGGGTGATTCGGTGGCCAATGATGTCGAGGGCGCCCGGGCCGCGGGTCTCAAAGCGCTGCACTTCGATAGGTCCGGAAACGGAGACATCGCCGCGCTCAGTGAGCTGACGGCGATGGACGGTTTAAATCCAGAGATTTAAACCCCTACAGGCTGGAGCGGACCTCGTCACGGGCGAGGACCATGTTGCGCAGGGAGGCCTCGGTCTCCTCGTAGCCACGGGTCTTCAGGCCGCAGTCCGGGTTGACCCACAGGCGCTCGACCGGCACGTTCTTGAGCGCTGCGCGGATGAGCTCAGCCATCTCCGCCACGGACGGGATGCGCGGGGAGTGGATGTCATAGATGCCCGGGCCGATCTCGGAGTGGAACTTCTCATCGATGTCCTCGAGCAGCTCCATGCGGGAGCGGGCCGCCTCGATGGAGGTGACGTCGGCGTCCAAGCCGGCGACGGCATCGATGATCTGGCCAAACTCCGAGTAGCAGAGGTGCGTGTGGATCTGGGTTGCAGGCTTCGCCTCGAGCGCTACGAGGCGGAAGGAACGCACCGCCCAGTCGAGGTAGGCCTTGCGGTCCTGCTCGCGCAGCGGCAGCAGCTCACGCAGGGCGGGCTCATCGATCTGGATGATGTCGATGCCGGCTTCCTCGAGGTCGCGGACTTCGTCGGCCAGCGCCACGCCGAGCTGGTCGGCGGAGACGGACTGGTGGACATCATCGCGCACGAAGGACCAGGCCAGGATGGTCACCGGGCCGGTGAGCATGCCCTTGACGTGCTTCTCGGACAGGGACTGCGCGAACTTCGCCCACTCGGTGGTCATGGCCTTCGGGCGGGAGATGTCGCCGACGACGATTGGCGGACGGGTGCAACGGGAGCCGTAGGACTGGACCCAGCCGTTCTCGGTGACGACGAAGCCGTCGAGAAGCTCGGCGAAGTACTGCACCATGTCGTTGCGCTCCGGCTCGCCGTGGACGAGGACGTCCAGGCCTAGACGCTCCTGCAGCTCGATGACAGACTTGACCTCGTTGCGCAGTGCCTCGGTGTAGTCGGCATCGGAGAGCTCGCCCTTGCGGTGTGCGGCGCGGGCGGCGCGAATCTCAGCAGTCTGCGGGAAGGAGCCGATGGTGGTGGTCGGCAGCTGCGGCAGACCGAGGGCCTCCTGTGCCTTGTTGCGCTCGGCGAACTCCGGCTGGCGCTGAACCTGGCCCTCCGGCAGCTGCGCGGTGCGATCCTGCACTGCCTGGTCGTGGGTGCGGGAGGACTCGGCGCGGGTGCGCACGGCGCGGTCGGCCTGTGCATAGGCCTCCGGGGTGTCCAGCGGGCCGGCGGCGAGTGCTACAACCTCGCGGATCTTCTCGTCAGCGAAGGCGAACCAGGTGGCGACGTCCACCGGCAGGGAGGTCTCCGCCTCCACGGTGTGCGGCACGTGCTGGAGGGACACGGAGGTGGTCACGGTGACGCCTTCGCCGAGGCTCTCGAGCTTCTCGCGCAGGTCGCGCAGGTTGGCGGCCCAGACGTTGCGGCCGTCGACCAGACCGGCGGAAAGGTGGGTGGCCTCGGCCAGCTTGGCCACGCGCTCGAGGTAGGAGTTGTCTAGGGCCAGGGTCCCGACGGACAGATCCACCTGGACCGCTTCCGGCTGCAGCTCAGCGATGACATCGAGGCCAGCGTTGAGGGAACCATAGGGCGTGGTCAGGTAAACCTGCGGGCGCTTCTCCGCGCTCAGGATGCGGCCGTAGGCACTCTTGAGTGCGGCGGCGAGGGTGGAGTCGTCAGCGGCGGCGAGGTCGGCGACCAGGGCGGGCTCGGCGAGCTGAATCCATTCGACGCCGGCGTCGTGAAGCTCAGCCAAGACGGTGAGGTAGGACTCGACTGCCTGATCGAGGTGGTCCAGGGGCTGCTTGGTGGCACCCTCGGCCTGCTTGGACAGCGCCAGCAGGGTCACCGGGCCGACGAGGACTGGGCGCACGGTGTGACCGGCGGCGCGGGCCTCCTCGACGATCTTCAGCACGCGCTGCGGGCGGGCGCTAAAAGCCTGGTCATCGGTGATCTCAGGAACGATGTAGTGGTAGTTGGTGTCGAACCACTTGGTCATCTCCAGCGGCGCGGTGTCCTTGTTACCGCGGGCCAGGGTGAACTCATCATCGAGGCTCTCGCCCTGGGCAGCGCCCACGGTCAGTGCGGTTTCGAGGACGTGATCGTAGTAGGCGACGTCGGCCGGGATGGCGTAATCCTCAGTGAGACCCAGCTCCTTGAGGCGAGCGTAAGTATCGAGGCGCAGGGAGTGCGCGGCGGATTCGAAGGTCTCGGCGTCGATTTTGCCGGACCAGTAGGACTCCAGCGCGCGCTTGAGCTCGCGGTGGGCACCGACTCGTGGGTAGCCCTCAATCGTGGCCTTGGGGAAGGATGCGGTCATGGGATGGCTCCAATTCGATGTAGCAGGTCAGTCGTAATGTCTGGATTGTTGTGCGTGTAGATGTGCAGCCCGTCGGCGCCGGCGTTCATCACCGACTTCGCCAACGAGGCCGTAATCTGCATGCCGATTTCTTTCTCTTCCTCGGGGGAGGTCGCTGCCGCGAGCTGGTCAAGGACCTTGGTCGGCCCGTCCAACCCGGACAGCTGGCACATTCGCTCCACCCGAGCACGGCTGGTCATCGGCATGATCCCGGGGATGAGCGGAATGCGCACACCCGCCAGCCGGGCGCGCTGGGCGAAGCGGACGTAATCCTCCGCGTCGAAGAAAAGCTGGGTGATGGCGAAGTCTGCGCCGAGGCGCTGCTTGGCCAAGAGGACATCGATGTCCTCGTCCGGCGTCGCGGACTCGGCGTGGCCGTTGGGATAGCAGGCCACGCCCACCGCCAAGCGGCCGGCCGCCAAGCGCGCCACGCGGTCGGATTCCCAGCGGCGGATGAGCCGGACCAGGGAATCAGCGTGCGGCAGGTGACCTTCGGGCATGCCGCCCTCCGGCAGATCACCGCGGAGGGCGAGCAGGCCGCGGACGCCGGCGTCGACCAGCGTGTCGATCCAGCCAACGAGCTCTTCCTCCGTGCCGGCCGTGCAGGCCAGGTGGGCCAGGGGACGCATCGCGGTATCGCGCGAGATCTTCTCAATGAAGGCCGCGGTTCCCTCCAGCCACCCGGAACGCTGGGAGCTGGTGACGGCGATGTAATCGGGGTTATACGCGGCGAGCGTGGCGAGCAAACGGTCGATCTTGGCAGCGTCCGCATCGTGGCGCGGCGGGATCACCTCGAAGGAGAGAGCGGTGCGCTTGAGCTCCCTAGGCGTATCTTCGCTGATTTGGTCTAGTGGCGCGGATGCGGAGAGTCGCGGGGACATGCTCACCTCCTCTGCAGGTTATCGTTGTTTATCGTCGGTGTTGATGTCCCAAAACGTACCAAGCTGTCCATTTCTCGCGAAAGCGTTTTAGCATTGGTAATACCTTTAGAACCCAGTCAGCTGCGCCGTTAACGCAAACCCACAATGAATAAAAACCCGTCCCATCCGTACAAAGCTGTCTATTTTCTTTGAACAGCTCGCGGCCTTGCGCATATGGTGGCGGGACCTGCGCGCCGCCACTACGCTGAAAGGGAGTATCCAGCGCGAACGCGGGCACACCCCGGTTCGGCGCCGACAATCACTCCATAAACAGTTGTCCAACACAAATCACCTCAGTATTGACTAAAGGAGCACCTGAGCCCATGAACCCCGCCGCCCTGTCCACAGCCATCAGCGCCACCTCCGCCCTGGTGGAGCGCCTCAAGGAACGCCGCGATGAAAAGGCTCGCGAGGCCTACTCCGTCCTAGAGACCGCCGCCGCCCGCATGGAAGAACGTGATGGCGACTGGTTCTCCGAGGCCCGCCGCGAAGCGGGTGCCGTAACCAAGGCCGCGCACTCCCGCCTCGAGCGCGCCCTGGAGGAGCTGAAGGAACGCAGCGAAGAAGCCACCGAAAAGCTCTCCGAGGCTGCCGCGGAGGCCCAGGACAAGGCCTCCAAGAAGTGGGAGAAGACCCAGAAGCAGGCGGAAAAGAAGGCCTCCAAGGCCCGCAAGCAGGCTAAAAAGAAGGCTTCCAAGGCCGAAAAGAAGGCCCGCCGCATCAGCGGTAAGGACAAGAAGAAGGGCTCGAAGGTCTGGCTGATCTCCGCGCTCGTTGCCGCCCTTGCGGCCATCGGCGGCGGCATCTACTACTTCTTCACCCAGAAGAAGGAGAAGGAGTCCGCCGTCCCGCCGCGCGTGGAGGATTTCTCCTCCCCGTCTGCACCGCAGGGCTCCACTTTGGTCTACACCTCCACCACTGAGGACGATGCCAAGAAGGAGTCCGACCTGGCTGAGGAAGGCGTCGTCGAGCGCGACGAGGAGCTGCTGGGCTCCCTGGATGAGCAGCTGGCCAAGCACCGCGAGGAAGAAACCGCTATTCAGGACGCCGTCGAGACCGAAATCGAGGTCAGCAACGCCGACAAGAAGGATGCCGACACCTCCCGCATCACCGACGACCACGAGTCTGAGGGCAAGCACCGACTCCACACCGAAGAGGAGAACTAATCCCCCATCCTTGGGGGTGCGTGTTTCGTTGCCTTGATCTCACTCCTTTGCCTGCACGGGCCCGACCTGCTTGAATCGAGGGTTAATCGGCATCGATCGTGAAGGATCGGTGCCCGCGCGCAGTTTTGCGCCGCTACCCTATCAGCAGCAGGCAAGGAGATCAGGAATGAGCTTCGAATCACTCATCGTCAAGCTCAAGAGTGGGGACACCTTCTATTTTCCGGCCGGTGCCGTCAGCGGTGATCCGTCCACCCGCGTGGATAACCTGCGCTTTGCCATCGAAAACGGCACGCAGTTCACCTCAGTCGATGACTACGGCGTCGACCGCGAGTTCAACGGCTACGACGTGGACAACTACCACTTGGCTTAAGCCGCGCAACCCGTTACAGCGATCCTTCTTTGCTGTAATCTGAATCACCACCGTATGCGCATTCCGCTATAAGATGAGTCCTTATGACTCACTATCCACGCATGCGGACGTGGTCGTGGTACCTCCCCGATGAACCACCTACCGGGGAGGTATCCCTCACTGAGACCACCGACTTCTCTCGGCCCGGCGCCGCCACGTGGCGGATGCTCGGGGCCCAACGCACCGGCGTCATCGGCATCTTCATCGCCACCCTCATCAACGCACCGCTGGGCGCATTGGTCTCGGTCATCATCGGCCACACTACGCAGTATGCCTTTTCCGATCCCTCCTGGCGCACCGTAGCCTTGCCGCTTGCGGCCACCGCGGTCATCCTCTACGTCGCCTATATCTGCGAAGCCACAGCGGATGCTTTCACGGATCTGAGTCAAGCCCGCACCACCCACACGCTGCGCCTGAATCTGCTGGATAAGCTGCTGGGTGCCTCGACCGCCGGAATTAGCCCCGGCCGGCTGCTCAACACGATGGATGAGGATTCGCACTACATCGGCCAACTCAAGCAGATCCTCAACTTCCCACTGGTCATGGTGGGCTACCTCTTAGGCGCCGTGGTCAGCCTCGCCCCGGTTTCCTGGCAGGTCTCCGCCGCCCTGCTCATTGGTGCCCTCGCCACCGCGCTGGCCTCGTGGGCCACCACCAAGCCGCTGACCAAGGTTGCTGCGCGCCGCCGCCAGCTGGAAAACACCGCGTTATCACTCGCCACGGACTTCGCCCAAGGTTCCCGCGTTATCAAGGGCCTGGGCGCCAAGGACATTGCCCGCCAGCGCTTTTCCGACGCCGCTCACGAAGCCCTAACCACCATGCTCCACGAGGCCAAGCTGTCCTCCCTCATGGCCTGGGTGCGGCAGATGGTCCCCGCCTCCTTCGCGGTAGGCATCCTGGCCTGGACCTCCTGGGAAACCTTCGAAGGCCACATTGCCCCCGGCGGCATGATGGCGATTACCATGCTGGCTCCTCCGGCATTGACGGCGCTCGGCGTATCGCTGGGCCTACTAACCGAAAACTGGGCTAGAGCACGCGCCTCCGTGGAGCGTGTTGGCGAGCTGCTGGGCCAGCTCGATACCACTACCGAGAAGACAACCGGCACGCCTATCGAGCTCTCCCCTGGCCTGCACGTGTGGATGCCCACGACCGCCGCGGGTCGCAGCACCGTGGATTCCTGGGTGCGCTACCTCAACGACAACGGCGCTTTGTGCCCGCCGCACCGCATCTCCGTGCTGGAGGGCACCCTGCAGGACAACGTCGATCCGCTGCGCGCGGCAACCCAAACCCAAACCCACGACGCCTTGCACGCCTCCGCCTGCGAGGACATTGTTATCCGCCTCGGCGGGCTGAGCCCGGACGGCGAGCTTCCCACCGCACCCATTGGTGAGGCGGGCCTCAACCTCTCCGGCGGCCAGCGCCAGCGCGTCGCCCTGGCCCGCGCACTCGCACTCGATCCCGACGTTCTCGTCCTGGACAACCCCACGACGGGGTTGGATTCGTTGACCCTGGCGGACGTCGCCAAGCGCGTGCGCGAACTGCGCGCCGACAAGACCACCGTGGTCATCACCTCCGCCTCCACGTGGGCCGCCAACGCCGATGAGGTGGTGGAGCTATGAGCCAACAGGATCGCGCGGATGCCTTAGCGCCCGCCTCCCCACAGGAGTGCCTGCGTTTTCTGAAGTCCCTGCCCAGTGCCCCCAGCAGGCTCGGCATCGCCCTCTTCTTCGGCCTTTTTACCGTCACCGTCATCATGATGAACCTGGTCTCCCAGGTGCTCGGCCGCGTCGTCGACATCATCCAGGGCGTGGAGCTCCCCGTCCTTGGCACGGGACGCACAGCCATGGTCGGCGCACTCATCGTCATCGCGGTGGGCTTCCTCGTGGAGGTCACCGGCCGCACCCTGGGCCGCTACCTGGTCACCTCTACCACCCGCCGCCTCTCGGTAGATCTGCGCACCTCAGCGCTGGATTCCACCCTCGGTGCTCCCGTGCCGGCCGTCATGGAACTAGGTACCGGCAACATCATCACGCGCCTGTCCAAGGATATCGACACCGTGGTCATGGCCATCTCCATGATGGGTGACCGCCTGGTGCTCACCCTCTTCATGCTGCCGCTGACCGCGCTCATGATGATCTTCATCCACCCCGCCTACGCCCTGCTCTTCATCGCGGTGAGCTGCCTGCTCTACCCCTTCATCCGCGGTACCATGCGGGATATCCCCGCCATCGCCAACGAAGTCTCGTCAGTAGAGGCCTACCGCAACAACGTGCTGCTGGACACCATCCGCGCACTGGAGACCCTCCGCCAGTTCTCCCTCAAAGACTGGGCACACGCGCGCATGGAGCGCTACTCCTGGGACACGGTACAGGCCTGGGGTGACAAGGTTCCGCTCATCAACCGCATCGTTGGCCAGGGTGCCCTCGCCTTCGCGGTGCTGCTGCTGGGATCGGTCCTCATGTCCGTGCCCATGGTGATCTGGGGCTGGCTTACCCCTGGTGAGGCCACCGCCGCCGTGCTCTTGGTCATGCGCCTAGAGATCCACGTCTTCAACATCCTCTTCTTCGCCGGTGAGATTCAGCATTCCGTGACCTCCCTCGGCCGCGCCGTCGCCCTGGCCACCCTCGAGGACAGCGCGCACACCAGCGCGAAACTGAAGGACACTCCCCGGCTTAGCGACGCCCCCACCATCACCATCGAGCACCTCTCCTACGCTTACCCCGGTGGGGCGCCAGTGCTTAACGACGTCTCCCTGACCCTCACCGCCGGCACCACCACCGCCCTCGTGGGCACCTCCGGCGCGGGCAAATCCACCCTCGCCTCCCTCGTGGCGGGCCTGCAGTACCCCACGAAGGGAACCATCAGGCTCGACGGCATCGATACCGCCACGGTGCCGAATACCTGGATCACCGAGCACGTCGCCCTCATTACTCAGGAAGTCCATCTCTTCTCCGGCACGCTGCGCAGCGACCTGCTGTTGGCCAAGCCCGATGCCAGCGATGAGGAACTCTGGCGCGCGCTCAACACCGTGGGCCTTGATGAGAATTCGCGCTGGCTTCCCCAAGGCCTAGACACGCTCATCGGCGCCGGTAACGAAGAGATCGGCGCGGAGGCCGAGCAACAGCTCTCACTGGCCCGCATGATCCTGCGCCAACCGCCAGTACTCATCATGGATGAGGCCACCTCCGAGGCCGGCTCCGAGCACGCCGAGGTACTCGAACACGCCGCCAAGGCCGTCACCAAGGACCGCACCTCACTCGTCGTTGCCCACCGCTTGGACCAAGCCCGCGAGGCCGACCGCATCATCGTCATGGAACAAGGCCAGATCGTCGAGGATGGCACCCACGCCGACCTCATCGCTCTGGGCGGGCGCTATGCCTCGGCCTATGCCCAATGGGAGCATGGGAAATAGGTCTTCTCCGCGCCTACCATGGAGCTCATGCATCTTCTTTCCCTTACTGAAGCCGACCGCACCTATCTGGCCCGTATCAACTTCCTTGCCGATACTTTCGGCGATGAGCACAAGGAACTTCCTGAAGGTTTCGAGGAAGGTTTCGACTATTACCTCGGTGGTTGGGAGCCTTCCCGCGGAGGTTTCATCGCTTGGGAGGGCCACGTCCCCGCCGGTGGAGTCTGGCTGAACTGGGGTACGGCTGAGCGCCATGGATTTGGACACGTGGCGGAAGGTATTCCAGAGCTCGCCTTGGCCGTGGAGCCCCGCTTCCGGGGCCAGGGTGTCGGTACCCTGCTGATCGACGCCGCCACCGACCTCTCCCGGGAGATGGGCGCCCCGGGCATCTCACTCTCAGTGGCTAAAGACAACGACCGCGCACATCGCCTTTACCTCCACTTGGGTTTCGAGCCAGTGAGCGAGAGGGACGGCCACATCGTCTTAGTCAAGCGCTTCGACAGCAACGCCGATGCCAAAGACATCGACAAGGCCACATCAGAAGACAACTGATCAACAAGACCAGAAAGACCAGAAAACCTAAAAGGCGCTCACACAGTGAGCGCCTTGTGGAGCATAGGAGAATCGAACTCCTGACCTTCTGCTTGCAAAGCAGATGCTCTACCAATTGAGCTAATGCCCCAGCAGCTACATAGCGTACTCCTTGTGCGCGCATCTACGAAATCATGACCGGCAGAGTAGTCCTCACCAAGCGCGGTAACTTTCGTCACTTTAGTTAACTCACACCTCTTTAGTTGCGTGTCACCACGGAAAACAGCACGCGAAAGAGGGACAATGAGTCGTCTCTGAAACTTTAGTGGAAGGTCGTCATGCGCCGAATAATCCTCCGCTCCGTAGCCGCACTCACGTTGGCTGCCACCGTCACGGTCCCACAGCAAGCAACTGCCCAGGAGCTGCCCCCGCTGCCGCAGCCACCCATCCCGCAGCCAACGATTCCAACCGTGCAGGACATGCGCAAGGAAGTAGACCGCATCGAGTACGAGGCCTACAAGGCCCTGCCCAAGGAGCTACAGGACAATCCAGCTTTCGCCGGGTCCTCACGCCCGGCGGCGACTCAGAGCGGCAAGCCACGAACAGACAAGCCCAACCAGACTGACAAGGCGAAGTCCCAATCAATAGCGGACAAAACCTGCTCCAATTGCGTAGCCATCACTTACGACGATGGCCCGGATGCATTGACGGGCCAGCTTCTCGACACCTTGAAGGCCAAGAACGCCCACGCCAGCTTCATGGTCCTAGCTCCTCATGCCTATGCCCATCCCGAGCTCCTCCGGCGAATGGAAGCGGAGGGCCACACCGTGGGCAACCACACCGATACACACCGCGAACTGAACAAGCTTCCCGCGAATGACGTTGACGCCGAAATCAAATCAGGTGCCGCTGCCATCAAGGCAGCAACAGGCGAAAGCCCCCGTTGGCTGCGACCACCCTACGGTGCAACGAACCAGACAGTCGCTAACGCAGCCAAAAACAACGGACAAGCACAAGCCCTGTGGAGCATTGACACCCTAGATTGGAAGGACCGCAACTCCGACCATATCTGCGCAGCGGCCGTTGACGGCGCCCAAGCAGGCGACATCATCCTCATGCATGACATTCACGTCACGACTGTCGACGCCGCCCCATGCGTTATTGACGGCCTCCGCGCCAAAGGTTTAGAGCCTGTATCGTTGGACACCCTTATCCCTAACCCCGAACCTGGACGCCAGTACCTCAATAGATAGACCAAGAGGTAACGGCCCAAGATCAGGTCATGCCGTAGGAGCAAGCTAAGACAAAAGCTTGCCCTACGGCATTTTCTTTGCGTAGATCCGTCTGAGGTCGCAGCCCTCCATATACCCACTTTGGAGTCGGGCTAAAAAACAAAGAGAGGCACCCCACCAAGTGGTGGAGTGCCTCCTAAGCTCTGGCTCCGTTAGGGGCGAAGCCGATTCAAGCTAGCTTGAATTAGAAGGGGAGCTTGATGTTCAGAGCCTTAGCAATTGCCGGGAAAGCAGCTGCGATTGCGGCCAGGACACCAGCGACGATGCCGAAGATAGCGAGCGGGGTCGGCTTGCCATCGTTGGACAGCTTGTCCTTGATGCCGGAGGACTTGTCATCCTTGTTGTTGCCCGGCTTGGTAGCGTCGTCGGAACCGTTGTCGCCGCCCTTGTTGCCGCCTGCCAGGTTCTCGAGGGCGTCAGCGATACGCTGGCGGTCCTTGGCCTCCTGCTCAGCGCGCTCGCGCTCAGCCTTAGCCTGCTCCTCAGCAGCCTTGGAGTCAGCGATCTCCTTCTGAACACCATTGTCAGCGTTCAGAACCTGGCGGTAAGCCTCTTCGTACTCGAGGTTGTAGTTGTTCGGACCGAACCAGAGCTGCTGTGCAGCAACCTTCATTGCCAGGTAGTCGAGGCGCTCCTTGTCGGTGCCACCGTCCCAGACAGCAACCGGGGAGTCACCGTACGGGCGCTCCGGGTTCACGAAGTTGCCCGGGATCTTCGGGGTCCAGATGCGGTTGCCGTCGAAGTTAGCCTCGTCGGAAGCCCAGTTCTTGAAGCCCTTGAAGTTGGCAATCTGCTCCTCGTAAACATCCATGTTCTTCTGCTTAGCGATGGAGACGATGCCGGTCTTGTGAGCGATGAGCTCTTCGTAAGCCGCGCGGAGGGTCTTCTGCTCACCGTTGACAACGACGGTGCCGTTCTCGTCGGACTCACGCAGCTCCAGGACACGAGCGCCGATGGCGAACTCAGCCTCCATTGCGCGCAGGACGCGAACCTGTGCGTGTGCCTGGTCCAGGTAGCCCTGGCGAACCAGGATGTCGGCACCCTGAGCGCCACGGGAAGCCTCGAGGGCAGCCTTGCGAGCCTCCTCCAGCTCTGCACCGTCAGCCTTGAGCTGCTCCAGCAGCATCTCAGCGTCAGCGATCAGCTGCTCAAGGAGCGGAACGTAGTCACGAGTGATGTAGCTATCCTCGCTCTTGTCAGCACCGCGCCAGCCGGCGTAGTCGAGGCGATCCTTGTAGGTCTTGATGGTGTCTTCGAAGATCTTGATGTTCTTCGCCGGGGTCTTCTGAACGGACTCGAAGTTCTCCGGGTCGACCGGGCTCAGCTTCGGAGCCTTAAGCGGCTCGAGGCCAGACTTGTCCTCATCGTTGACCTTGTTCTCAACGTACTGGTTAGCCTTGTTCAGGTCGCTCTCCAACAGGCCGAGCTTGGACGCGTCCTTGCCGTGGCGCTGGCCGCCAGCGGCGTTGGTAACGGTGTTGTTGTAGTCGAAGGCCTTCTCTTCGTAGTTAGCCCAAGCCTTGTCAGCGCCCTTGTCGTTCTCCAGTGCGTAAGCTACGGAAGCGCGAGCAGCCTGAACGTTCTTCTCAGCCTGTGCGAGCTGCTTGGTAGCCTCGTTGGCTGCAGCCTGGTAAGCCTTGTGGTCTGCCTGCTCGGAGCGGTCAAGACCGTCGGTGTTAGCAGCAGCAGCAGCTTCGTAGAGCTCGTGGAACTGGTTGTTGTTGACGATGTAGTGGTGGGTTGCACCTACGAGGTCGCGGAGCTGAGCCTCGGTGACGTTCTTAGCTTCAACGTCCTTGCCCAGGGATGCGTCCGGCTCGTTGAAGCCGCCGCCCTGGATGTTGGAAGTGTTGGTGTCCTGAGCGAAAGCCGGGACTGCAACACCGGAGACACCGGTGGCAACTGCGATAGCACCTGCGAGAGCAGCGGTGCGAACACGGTTCTTGAACATGTAATTCCCCTATGAGAGTTGAGGTCGGACTGTGAAAATTATCTTACGATAACCGTCGTGTAGGGCGACGCTAGCAATCGTTCTTCATGAATGATCTTCACATTCTCAACGAGTAGTGCAGCTTTTGTCGCTGCAGCAAGATTATCGAAGTCTGGCGGGTCTTTCCAGTCAAACACAACTTATTTTTAAACTTTTTCCAACCAGCTGGCGGCGATGCCTCGCATTTTTGCTGGTAGATGGCCTTCTTCTATACAGGAGTTGAAATTGAAACTATTTCGAACCTTTATGACAGCTGTGAATGAACTACCCCTATCTGGGTAATAATTACACGAATGTCATTGCACTTGCTAGGGTGTCGGCCCAATTTTCACCCCTCACTCCCCCTGATACCTGGAACGGGTGGTTCCTGTGGGCCTTCGTGGGGCTTAAGTGGAAAAAGGAAAGACACCCAGCTTCGTTGTCGTCGCTGAGCGTCTTTCCTTATTTATATTGTGGAGCATAGGAGAATCGAACTCCTGACCTTCTGCTTGCAAAGCAGATGCTCTACCAATTGAGCTAATGCCCCATTGTTCCGTGGTGGGCCTAGCTGGAATCGAACCAGCGACCTCATCGTTATCAGCGATGCGCTCTAACCGACTGAGCTATAGGCCCTTGACCGGAACGAGTAGTTACTCTACATAGGACCGGCGATTTATTACAAATCGCCTGGTCATATGCAGTATTTGAAGCTGGTTTTACTTCACTTTGTATCGCTATTGATGCGGCTCATCTTGCAGGCGGATCTTGAATCCACCGAAGACGTCCACGATGGCGTTATATATAACAGCCATGAGCGGCGCCAGGATCGTCATCAGGACGGCGATGATGGCGCCGAACAGGGCGGCTGCAGAGACGACCAATCCGAAGGAGACCTCAAATCCGCCGCCGACACCGCCAACAAGGCTGTTGAGGGAATCCCAGATGCCCGCCTGGTCAAGGCCGATGTACAGCAGGCACACGGCGATGATCCAGGCCACGAGGCCGACGAGGGACATGGCCAAGCCAACGCGGAACGCCGACATGGGCGAAATCCGGGCTAGTTGAAGCTCTCGTCCAATCATGGGTTACTCCTCGTCCTTATCGGAGTCCTTGTCTTCGCCCTTGGTCGCATCCTTCGACTGCTTGGAGTCTTCTCCAAGCTTGAGGTGCTCGGGCTTGACGTCCTCAACGGACTTTTCACCCTTGGCAACTGCCTGGGCGTCTTCTTCGCCGTCGTCCTCAACGTTGCGGTCGATGGCCAGCAGCTCGACGTCGTCGGCCAGGTTGACCAAGCGCACGCCCATGGTGGCGCGGGAGCTCGGGCGAATCTGGTTGACTTCGGTGCGGACAACACCACCTGCAGAGGTGATAGCGAAGATCTCGTCGTCCTCGTCGACGGCGATTGCTGCAATGAGCTTGCCGCGCTTGGGTGTGTACTTGAAGGTCATCACGCCGAGGCCACCGCGGCCCTGCGGGGTGTACTCCTCAATGGCGGTGCGCTTGCCGTAACCGCCGGAGGTAGCTACCAGGAGGAACTGGCCGTCATTGACCACGGACATGGACAGCAGCTGGTCATCGCCGCGGAAGCGCATGCCCTTCACGCCGGCGGTAGCGCGGCCCATCGGGCGCAGCTGGTCATCGTCCGCGGTGAAGCGGATTGCCTGACCCTGCTCAGAGGTCAGCAGGATGTCATCGCCCTCGTTGACCAGCTGGGCGCCGATCAGCGCATCGCCCTCGTTGAGGTTGATAGCGATGAGGCCGGCGGAACGTGCGGACTCGTAATCGGTCAGTCGGGACTTCTTTACGCGGCCCTGCTGGGTAGCAAGGACCAGGTATGGGGCGTCCTCGTAGGACTGGATCTGAATGACCTGGGCAATTTTCTCCTCTGGCTGGAACTCCAGCAGGTTAGCCACGTGCTGGCCACGAGCGGTGCGGCCCGCCTCCGGGAGTTCGTAGGCCTTGAGGCGGTAGACGCGGCCGAAGTTGGTGAAGAACAGGATCCAGTCGTGCGTGGAGCAGACGAAGAAGTTCTTGACAATATCGTCCTGCTTCAGCTCCGCGCCGCGCACGCCCTTGCCGCCGCGCTTCTGTGCCTTGTAAGCATCGACCTTGGTGCGCTTGGCGTAGCCAGTAGCGGTAATGGTGACCACGACGTTCTCGCGGGCGATGAGGTCCTCATCGCTGACGTCGCCGGAAGCGGCAACGATTTGGGTGCGGCGCTCATCGCCGTATTTTTCGACGATCTCCTCCAGCTCATCGTGGACGATCTGACGCTGGCGCTCCTCACGGGCCAGGATGTCCTTGAGGTCCGCGATGATCTCCTCGATCTCCGCCAACTCATCGATAATCTTCTGGCGCTCCAGCGCGGCCAGGCGGCGCAGCTGCATGGCAAGGATGGCATCGGCCTGGACATCGTCGACGTCAAGAAGCGCCTTCAGGCCCTCACGTGCCTCATCAACCGTGGGGGAACGGCGGATGAGCGCGATGACCTCATCGAGCATGTCGAGCGCCTTGACCAGACCGCGCAGAATGTGGGCGCGCTTTTCGGCTTCATCGAGGCGGAACTGGGTACGGCGGACGATTACCTCGATCTGGTGGGCCACGTAGTAGCTCAGCATCTGATCCAGGCGCAGGGTGCGCGGCACGCCATCCACGATGGAAAGCATGTTGGCGCCGAAGGAGGTCTGCAGCTGGGAGTGCTTGTACAGGTTATTAAGGACAACGCGTGCTACGGCGTCTCGCTTGAGGGTGACCACAATGCGCATACCCACGCGGTCAGAGGACTCGTCCTCGATCTTGGCGATTCCGGCGATCTTGCCGTTGACCACAGACTCCGCGATATTGGAGATCATGTTGTCCGGGTTGACCTGGTAGGGCAGCTCAGTGATAACGATGGTCTGGCGGTTGCCCACCTCCTCAATGGAGGTCACGCCGCGCATCCGGATGGAGCCGCGGCCGGTGGTGTAGGCATCCTTGATGCCCTGGTCACCTACGATGAGTCCCGCAGTCGGGAAATCCGGGCCCTTGACGCGCTCCATGCAAGCAGCCAAAGCTTCTTCCTCGGAAGCATTCGGGTTATCCAGCAACCAGTAGATGGCATCCGCCAACTCGTTAAGGTTGTGCGGCGGGATATTGGTGGCCATACCGACGGCGATACCGCCGGAGCCGTTCATCAGCAGGTTCGGAACGCGGGAGGGCAGAATCGTTGGTTCCTGCGTCTTGCCGTCGTAGTTCGGCGCGAAATCGACGGTGTTTTCGCGGATATCGCGGACCATCTCCATGGCCAGCGGCGTCATGCGGCACTCGGTGTAACGCATAGCTGCCGGGCCGTCATTACCGCGGGAGCCGAAGTTACCTTGGCCGTCGACCAGCGGGTAGCGCATGTTCCACGGCTGTGCAAGGCGCACGAGGGTGTCGTAGATGGCGACGTCACCGTGCGGGTGGAACTGACCCATCGTGTCCGAGACCGGGCGGGCGGACTTTACATAGCCACGGTCTGGGCGGTAGCCGGAGTCATACATGGCGTAGAGGATGCGGCGGTGAACCGGCTTGAGGCCGTCGCGCACCTCCGGCAGGGCGCGGCCGACGATGACGGACATGGCGTAGTCGATGTAGCTCGACTCCATCTCCTCATTGATGTCAATTGGTTGGATGCGATCGAAGAGATCACCGTTGTTATCACTCATAAGGCCCTATCGTACCGTTTAAGGACCTCTGAGGCTGTTTCTGGCGCAGTAGTGGTATCACAGTGATACCATTCCCACCATGGCTATGACACTGCGCCTGACCCCAGAGCAAGACCACGCGCTGACCTTATTGGCTTCCGCGCAAGGTACTTCCAAGCACGAGGCGGTGGTCCGCGCCGTCGTCGCGGCCGCCGCGCGGACCTTGTCGGATGCCGCCGTGCAAGACACCGCACGCAGGTTGTTGCCCGGGCGCTCGGAATTGGAGGCGGAGATCCGCCGGGCACGAGGGGTGCGTCAGTGAATGTTGAGCAGCTGGTCTTAATTGCACGGGAGTTCTGCCGGGTATATCGCGTACGGATTACTGACTTCGCCGCCTTGGCTGCGGCAGCTGCCGCGAGCACGGCCTCCGTCGAGGGGATTGCAGTGCATGGCAGCCGCGCTGCAGCGGCACAGTCGCTGGAGAAGGTTTTGTGCTCAGTGCCCGCGTTGAGCGGAAAGAATGAAGAATTCGCGCGATTGTGCGCGCAGGTCTATCTTTCTGTTGCAGAAGTTATGTAAGTTAAACGTGATAAAGAAGTCTCTATTCCCTTCTGAGAAAGGAATTCCCTATGTCCTCCATGTCCTTGAAGAAGTTCCTCGCCGCCGGCGTTGTGGCTACCACCCTCACCACTGCCGTAGCCCCCGCCGCGAGCGCTACGACCGCCGATAATAACTGGCCCACCAACCCCGACTTCCAGCAGGGCGAAGCCGGCTCCTCCCTTACCGGCTCCACGCCCATCGACATGACGCTCATCATCGGCGGTTCCATTGCTGCTGCGATGGCGCTGCTCAAGCTCGTCGTGGATAACAACCCAGCCCTGCGCGCCCAGGCAGATGAATTCGCCGCGCAAATCGGCATGGCAGGCTCCTCCGGTTCGTCCGAGCACAACCGCCTCTACGAGGGTGGTCTCGACTTCGACCTCGAGCGCCTGGCCCGCACCAATGGTTTCCCAGAGATTGCTGACCAGATTGCCGCGCTCAAGGCAGGCTCCAGCGCCCCGGCACAGTAAGCTCGCCTGTATGACAAACCTCTCCCAACTCCTCCAGTCCCCTACCCGCAACGCCGTGGTGGCGGACTTGTCCACGGCAGCAGATGACGCCGTAGCATCGCTGACTGGTATCACCG
The DNA here is from genome assembly GCF_001815785.1 of Corynebacterium sp. HMSC056F09. Taxonomy (NCBI): domain Bacteria; kingdom Bacillati; phylum Actinomycetota; class Actinomycetes; order Mycobacteriales; family Corynebacteriaceae; genus Corynebacterium; species Corynebacterium sp. HMSC056F09. Next base: position 19,615 of record NZ_KV821918.1, on the reverse strand, counting down.
GCATGGCCTTCAAGGGCGCCCTAGTGGCCGCAAAGAAGGCGGATTCCAAGGTTCTGTCCAAGGGAATCAACCAGATGCTGCCGGAGCTGCTCAACACCCTGGATTCCTACTGGAAGGAATTTGAAGGCTCTGAGCAGTCCGATTTCGGCACCTACCTCGACGGACGCAGCGGCGAAGTTACCGAGGCCATCATGGCTGCAGCTGATAGGGCCGCCAAGGACATTAAGGCCCCCGGCATCGCGCGCACCTACAAGTCGCTGCGCGGCAAGGCCTCCTCCATCTTGGAGCCCAACGTGGCAACCATCGGCCGTGTTCTGCAGCGCCACATGGATACCGTATAAGTGGATTAACTCTCCGTGCCGTAGGCACCGACAAAAAAGACCAGCACCTCTTTCTGAGGGCTGGTCTTTTTCTTGCTTTCTCTTGTTCCCCTGTGGGCTCGTGCTTTGAGACGTCTTAGACGTCGAGGAAACGAACGTCCTTCGCGCGGCGAGTAATGAAGGAGCGGCGGGCGGCCACGTCATCACCCATGAGGATGGAGAAGAGCTCATCGGCGCGCTGCGCATCTTCGAGGTCCACGCGGCGCAGGACGCGGGTCGTCGGATCCAGGGTGGTCTCCCAGAGCTCGGAGGCGTTCATCTCACCCAGACCCTTGTAGCGCTGGATGCCGTCGTCCTTGTTGATCTTGCGTCCCTGCTCCAAGCCTTCGGCAAGCAGCTTGTCACGCTCAGCATCGGAGAAGGCGTAGCCCGGCTGGCCCTTGCCCCACTTCAGCTTGTACAGCGGCGGATTCGCCAGGTACACGTGACCATCCTCGACCAGCTGCGGCATGAAGCGGAAGAGCAGGGTCAGAAGCAGCGTGGCGATGTGCTGGCCGTCCACGTCGGCATCGGCCATGAGCACGATCTTGTCGTAGCGCAGCTTGGAAATATCGAACTCTTCGTGGATACCGGTGCCCAGGGCGGTGATGATGGCCTGGACCTCAGCGTTCTTGAGAACCTTGTCCATGCGGGCCTTTTCCACGTTGAGGATCTTGCCGCGCAGCGGCAGGATGGCCTGGAACATGGAATCGCGGCCGCCCTTCGCGGAACCACCTGCGGAGTCACCCTCCACGATGTAAAGCTCAGAAAGCTTCGAATCCTTGGAGCGGCAATCCGCCAGCTTGCCGGGCAGGCCACCGAGGTCGCCGGCGGACTTGCGGCGCACCAACTCACGTGCCTTACGCGCGGCTACGCGGGCGTGTGCGGAGGACACGGCCTTGTTGATAATGACCTTGGCCTCAGCCGGGTTGGCGTCGAACCAATCGTTGAGGTGCTCGTTGACAGAGCGCTGGACAAAGCCACGGATCTCCGAGTTACCGAGTTTGGTCTTGGTCTGGCCCTCGAACTGCGGATCCGCCACCTTCACGGAAATAACGGCAGCAAGGCCTTCACGGCAGTCATCGCCGGAGAGGTTGCCATCCTTTTCCTTGAGGAGCTTGTGCTCCTTGGCGTAGCGGTTCATCAGGGTGGTCAGAGCCGCGCGGAAGCCTTCCTCGTGCGTGCCGCCTTCGTGAGTGTTAATGGTGTTGGCGAAAGTGTGGACGGACTGCTTGTAGCCCTGGTTCCACTGCAGCGCTATTTCCACCTCATGGTCCTCACCCTTAACGTCGAAGGCAACGATGGTGGGGTGGATGGCGGACTTATTCTTGTTGAGGTGCGCAACGTAGTCCTGCAGACCGTTCGGGTAGTGGTAGGTGACTTCCTTCTTCTTCTTGGAAGTCTTGCCCTCGCCGTCCTCGCCCTCCTGGCCGGCTTCGTCCTTGTTATCCAGGGAGCTCAGGCTGACGGCGGAATCGCCGGCCTCGGCGATCTCCTCGAGCTCGGCCTGCTCCTTGGAGATGGCGCGCTCGTCACGCAGAACAATGGTCAGACCCTTGTTCAGGAAGGCCATCTCCTGCAGGCGGCGAGCGATGGTGTCGTAGTTAAACTCGACGGTTTCAAAGATCTCCGGGTCCGGCCAGAAGCGGATGGTGGTGCCGGTGCCGCGGGCATTATCGCCCTCCACCAGCTCATCGGGGATAGCGTTGTTGAAGTTCTGGTACCAGTGCTTGCCATCGCGTTTGATGTCCGCCTCGACGCGGGTGGACAGGGCGTTGACCACGGAGATACCCACGCCGTGCAGACCACCGGACACGGCATAAGATTCAGAGTCGAACTTACCGCCGGCATGCAGCTGGGTCATAACCACCTGGACGGTAGGGATACCGGAGGCGTGCATTTCGACCGGGATACCACGGCCGTTATCGATGACCTCGATGCCCCCGTCCTCACGGAGGGTGACAATGACCTTGTCGGCATAGCCCGCCATTGCCTCATCGACGGAGTTGTCGACGATCTCCCAGATCAGGTGGTGCAGGCCGCGGGCACCGGTGGAACCGATGTACATACCGGGGCGCTTACGGACGGCCTCAAGGCCCTCCAGAATCGTAATTGACCCCGCATCATATGCGTGTTGTTCAGCCACGGATTCGTGTACTCCTTTTGGCTAGAGCTAAATCTAAGACTTTAGCCATTCTACACTGTGTCCCCCCACGCAAGGACAGTGCACGCCCGTGAGAGCCCCAAATTTGCGTGAATTTCGCGATCGCCCCGATCAGCCGTACGTATCCTGTGAGCCTTGCGGCTTGACCCATTGGCGGCCCTCATAGTTGCGGTGCTGCTTAGGCCCTTGAATGTGGAGCTTAACCACCACGTCCGGACCTAGGCGGTCGGCGATCTTCTGCAAGATGGGCCGCTGCAGGTAGCGCAGCTCGGTGGCCCAGCTGGAGGAATCGCACGCCACGTAAACAACCTGCTCCTTGATGTTCTGCGGCTGGGTATGCGCGGCGATGCGCTCGCCCACGAGGTTTTCCCAATTGCCCATGACCCAGCCATGAGCTAATTCGTGCTCCCAGCCGCGCTTGCCAATCTCGCGTTGGATCTGCGCGCCCAGGCTAGGGATCTCGAGGCTCCGGCGCCGGCGGCGACCGTCGGGGCCGCTGGGACGCCCGCGCCGAAAAGGCTTCGGCTGCTGGTCATTCGATGTAGCCGCCAGGTTCATCTTGGGGGCCGGTTTATTGAGCTTCGGCGGATTTTTCGACGTGTTTCGGGTGCGCTCAAAGAGCGCTTTGACCGGATCAAATTCCTGCTCAGTCATCGCTTTCACCGCCCGCATCGTACGGTGCGACCTCTGATACCCGGCCCTCGTCGGTATCGCGCACGCTGACGGTGAAGCGCTCAATGGGCTGCAGGTTGCCGGGCAAATCCTCATCCACCGCCGCGGTGATGAGTACCTGTTCCGCACCTGTGGCGAGATGGACGAGCTTCTCGCGGCGCTTGGCATCGAGCTCAGCAAAGACATCGTCAAGGATGAGGATCGGATCCGTGCCATCCTGGCGCAGCAGGTTGAACTCCGCTAGGCGCAAGGAGATGGCATAAGACCAAGTCTCACCGTGGCTGGCAAAACCCTTAGCAGGGCTCGTCCCCAGGTTGAGAATGAGGTCATCGCGGTGCGGGCCGACGAGCGACATGCCGCGCTCGATCTCGCGCTGGCGTTTATTTGCTAGCTCGGTGAGCATCATGGCCTCGATAACCTCGCGGTCGGAGGTATCCACCGTGGACTTGTACTCGATGGCCGCCGGGCGCGATTCCGGGGCCAGGCCGGCATAGGCGGCGGGGATGAGCTCGCGGAGTTCGTCGACAAGCGCCAGGCGTGCCTGGATCACCTTCGCGCCGAGCGAAGACAACTGCGTATCCCACACGTCGAGGGTTGCCAGCGCTGAGGCGCCGTCGCTGTCGTTGTAGCCGCGGCGCAGGCTCGGTGACGCCGACTTCAACAGCGCGTTGCGCTGCTTGAGCACCTTGTCATAGTCGGCCTTGATACCCGCCAGGCGCGGAGTGCGGGAGGCAATGATGTCATCCAAATACTGGCGGCGCGTTGCCGGTTCGCCCCGCACGAGAGATAAATCCTCCGGGGAAAAGAGCACGGTTTGCACCACGCCGAGCAGCTCCCGCGGGGATTTCAGGCGCGTGCGGTTGATCTGTGCCTGGTTAGCTGCATGGGGTTTGATGAGCAGGTGCGCGGTGAGCTCGCGCCCCTGGTTGACCGCCGTGGCGGAAATGCGGGCGTTGGTTGCGCCGTGGCGCACGAGGGGGGCGTCGTGGGCGACGCGGTGCGAGGACAGGTGGGCAACATAGCCGATGGTTTCGACGATATTGGTCTTGCCAAAACCGTTGCGGCCGATAAAAAGGGTAATCCCCGGTTGCAGCCTGAGAGTGAGCTCGGGCCAGGAGCGAAAGTCCCTGACATCGAGATCGCGAATAAACATATGGCCTAGCCCGGCAAGCGCACTGGCATCAGCAGGTAGGTGAAGTCAGTCTCCGGGGTGGGGAAAGAGCCATCCTCGTTGGCCTCCGGCAGCTCCTCCGGCTCCGGAATCATAATCGCCGGGCGCGAGGGCTCGGTAAAGCCGAAGACCACGCGGTCCGTGTGGACCACGGCCAAACCATCCTTGAGGTAGGACGGGTTAAACGCAATGACGAAGTTGTCGCGGCCGTTGAAAGCACAGGGCAGGGACTCGCTTGCGCGGCCGGAATCGGCGCCGGCGGCCAAGGTCACTTCACCTTCGCTGAACTCCATGCGGATCTGAGCGTTGCGGTCCGTCAGCAGGGATACGCGGCGGATGGCTTCCTGCAGCGGTGCGACCTCAATGCTGGCCATGGCCGTGTGGGTCTTCGGCAGCAGGGGTGCCACATTCGGGAAATCTGCATCGAGCATGCGCGTGGTGGTCTCGCGGTTATCGGCATGCAGGCCGAATAAACCTTCCGCAGCGATGTTCTCACCCGTGCCTACGGCGATCTCCACCGGGATGTTGAGGTGTGTGTCGAGGGAGCGGCCGGTCTCCTGCAGCGTCTTTGCCGGGACGAGGAGCTTGGCCTCCACGTCGGGGGATACCGGATCCCACTCGAAGGTGCGCATGGCCAGGCGGAAGCGGTCCGTCGCCGTCATCTGCACGTGGGAGCCATTGATATCGATGTGCACGCCGGTGAGCATGGGCAGGGTGTCATCCTTGCCGGCAGCGGCGACAACTTGGCTGATGGCTTCCACGAAAAGCTGCGGGTTGATCGTGCCGGTGACCTCCGGAAGGACCGGCAACTGCGGGTAATCATCCAGCGGGATGAGCGGCAGCTCGAAGCGGGAGGAACCACAAACCAAGAGAACCTTGTTGTCCTCCTGCGTCATCTCAATTTCCTTGTTGGGCAAGGAAGCGACGATGTCAGAGAGCAACTTACCGGCCACCGCGATACGTCCCGGCTCATCCACCATGCCGGCGATGCGCACGCGAGTCGACACCTCGTAGTCGAAGCCCGTGAATTCCAAACCATTGTCATCCGCGGTGATCAGCATGGCGCGCAGTACTGGTTGGGTGACCTTCGAAGGAAGGCTGCGCGCGACCCACGCTACGGCGTTAGCGAGATCATCTTTGGCAACGCGAAATGACACGGACTGCTCCATGATGGTGAGACGCTCCTCTAGTTCCGGATGGAAGATTCTTGCAAGCTCACTCCAACTTACAGGATCAGCACCGAACCACAGGAGTTTTGTCATTCGCCTCTTCGGCCCTCGATGAGACCGTGCGGCCAGGCTGGGCGCCGGCGAATCACACACATCCTTTTTCTTCTTAGTTAGGGAGAAAACAAAATAGGAGTAGTAATAAGCGCTGTGGGATCTGTGGACAACCCAGCAAAGGCCAAGCTCTCAGCCGCGAACCGATCTGTGAGTGAGGGTGTGGGATCACTGTGATCAAATGACAAGAAATGTGAGTAACTCGGTCGGGGCCGAAGTTATCCACAATCCATCCCCAGATCTATCGCCGCTGATCACAGGGTTGCTCACAAGGCTGAAGAGGCTGCTGATCTGCTGTGGAAGAAGAAAACGTGACGAGGATCTACAAATTACAACAGTGAAATTACACAGCTGTGAATAACTATGTGGATAAGTCTTCACCGATCAAAAAGACGCCCCGGCCCACGCCCGCGCGGAGGTTGTGCGGGGTGGGAGGGGACGTCGCCAAGCGCTGCGTGGTGCTAACGCTGGTTGTGGTTCTTCACGCGCTGGGTCAGCGCCTGGATCTCGTCGTAGGTGTTGCGGTTTTCTGTCATTTCCTTGCGGATCTTGCGGTCGGCATAGATGACGGTGGTGTGGTCCTTGCCGCCGAACTGATCACCGATCTTCGGCAGGGACAGCTCGGTGAGTTCGCGGCACAGGTACATAGCCAGCTGGCGGGCGTGAGCAACGGCCCGCTTCTTACCGGAACCGCGCAGGGTGTCCACGTCGATGTTGAAGTAGTCTGCCGTGACCTCGATGATGGCCGCCGCGGTGATCTGGCGATCTGCAGAATCAGGGGCCAGATCGTGTAGGGCAATCTCCGCCATCTCTAGGCTGATCGGTTCATTGACTAGGGAAGAATAAGCAGACACACGAATGAGCGCGCCTTCCAGCTCGCGAATTGAGGATTCGAAGCGGGAGGCGATGAGCTCGAGGACCGAGCGATCGACGTCTGTGCCGTCCGCTGAAGCCTTCTTCATGAGGATGGCGATGCGGGTCTCCAGGTCTGGCGGCTGAATATCCGTAATCAGACCACCCTCGAAGCGGGTGCGGAGGCGATCCTCCAGCGTCGTTAGCTGCTTCGGCGGGCGGTCGGAGGACAAAATGATCTGCTTGTTGGCCTGGTGCAGGGCATTAAAGGTGTGGAAGAACTCTTCCTGCGTGGATTCCTTGCCTTCCAAGAACTGGATGTCATCGACCATGAGGATGTCCAGGTTGCGGTAGCGGCGCTTGAAGGACTCCTGGCGGTCATCACGCAGCGAGTTGATGTAGTCGTTGGTGAATTCCTCCGAGGACACGTATTTCACCCGCAGGCCTGGGTGCAGGACCTGGGCGTAATTGCCGGCTGCGTGCAACAGGTGCGTCTTGCCCAGCCCGGAGCCGCCCCAAATAAAGAGCGGGTTATAGGCGCGGGCGGGGTTTTCCGCTACCGCCACGGCGGCACCGTTGGCAAAACGGTTGGAGGAACCGATGACGAAGTTCTCAAAAGTGTGTTTCGGGTTGAGAGACTTTTCGTGGTTCGGGTTATGCGCGGGTTCCTCGCGCGGAATCCGCGCGCCGGCTGCCTCCGAGTAGTCCGGGTAGCCGCTGGGAGCGGTGCTTTGCTGTTCGCTGTAGTGCTGCGCCAACTCATCCAGGCTGGCCGGGGAATGCGCGGCATCCCACGAGCGCGGCTGATGATGAGCGGGTTGGGCCGACTGGGCCGGTTGGGCCGGTGGCGTGGGCGGCATGGCTTGCTGGAAAGACTGAGCCTGGTGGCCCATGCCGTACTCCGGTGCCTCGGTCTGAATGGGGCGCTGGGGGGCGGGAGCTTCGGGTTCTTCCTGCGGAGCAGGCTGCGGGGGCGCGGCAATGGTCACGGCCAAGGAACACGGCCGGCCCATGTGCTGCGACAGAGCGCGGGTGATGTACTCCCCCAGCTCAGCCTCAATAACACTCTTGGCATTCTCGTGCGGGGCGGCAATCAACGCGTAGCCATCCCCGATCATGATGGGCTCTACGAGCTGGAGGTTGAGGCGTTGGCTGTGGGTGAAGTTGGGAACGTCCGAGTTCGGTTGTTCGGACTGTGCCAGCAAATCACTGACCACAGCTTTCCAGCTGGCCCTTAGGGCTGCTTGCGGATCAGACAAAACGCCTACCTTCTGTGTGCTTCACGGCCACGCGGTGCCGGCGGGTGGGGCCGGCCACAGCTACTTACGTGCCTGAAAGAGAGGCTTCAGGGCCGCAGTATGTACTGCGTGAACGTGGGTTGGATCGGGGACGGATGGACGGATGAGGAAGAGACGGGGATGCGGAAATTCCAATTTCTTGTGATTTCCACCGGGGATTCCACACGATGTTTTAGTGTGTAACCTCGGATTCCACAAAGTTATCCACAGGTGTGAATAGGTGGTTTATCCACAGCCTATCTCATGGCTGTGGATAACTTTACATCGGCTCCTTAATGCAGTTGACCTGCTCAAATAGCAAAAGTCTCAAGTCATGATTGAGAGTTATCCACACCCTGTGGGCGGCTGTGGAATTAGATTCCTCAGTTGTACCGCGTTATGGGGATGCTGTCTAACGCACTTCTTTGCACGCCTGGCGCGACCGCGGCTCGACCGCGCCACGGTCGGTGGGAGGAGGCGTTGACCGCGCAGCATGTGGGTGAAAAGTGGCGCTCTAGCTGCGGATAAAAACATCCTTGTAATTTCGGGGACACCCAGTGTGTCGATTTGTTTAGCGCGCTACCTGTCACGTAACCTGTGATGGTCTATCGCAACAGTGCATGGTGCACATGTTGCATGTGGGAATGCCTCGCCACGCCTCATGGCGCTTCAAGTGCGAAGCCTCATCCCCACGTACACCATTCATCAGTGGATGTTTAAGCCTGAGCGCCGGCGGCGCTGGGCTGTGCCATCCACCAACAACTTCAAGGAGTTAATCGTGGCAAAGGGTAAGCGTACCTTCCAGCCGAACAACCGTCGTCGCGCTCGCAAGCACGGCTTCCGTACCCGCATGAGCACCCGCGCCGGCCGCGCTATCGTCGCCGCTCGTCGCAAGAAGGGTCGCGCTAAGCTCACCGCTTAATTCATGCTTCCAGCCCAGCACAAGCTCACGTCCCCGAGGCAGTTTCGGCGGACCATCAAGGGCGGGCGCCGGGCGGGCACGCGCACTGCCGTCGTGCATTTGCGCTTTAATGACGGTGAAGACGACATCGCGGCCACTGGGCCGCGGTTCGGCCTCATTGTGTCGAAAGCCGTCGGGAATGCCGTGGTTCGCCACCGCACCTCCCGGCGGCTTCGTCATGTGTGCATGTCGCTCATGCGCGATGGAGTCAACGGGAAAGCTTTACCCGCCAATGTCGACATCGTTATTCGTGCGCTGCCCGCCAGCAGCGAGGCCACCAGCCAGCGTCTTGAGCGTGATATCCGCAAAGCGTTAAGCACATGGGATATCTGAACTCCCAAGGCCAAGAGATCCCCGAAGCCCGCGGGTTCGGCAGGGTCTTGGTTTACGGGGTGCGCTTCTACCAAAAGCATGTGTCAGGCCTTAAGATGGTCTCCACCTGTCGTTTTGAACCGACGTGCAGTGCCTATGCCCTCGAAGCCATCTCCATCCATGGAGCCTTCAAGGGAACGGGCATGGCGCTCGCCAGGTTATGCAAGTGCGGTCCCTGGCACCCGGGTGGGTTTGATCCGGTACCGACCAAACAACAACTGAGGTAAACAACTCTCGTGCTTAATTTCATCTATTGGCCAATTTCAGCCGTCTTGTGGTTCTGGCATTGGCTCTTGAGCTTCGTCCTCGATTCCGCATGGGGCGGAACCTGGATCATCGCCATCGTCCTGCTGACGTGGACGCTCAAGGCCATCATGGTCAAGCCGACCATCACCCAGCTGCGCTCTTCACGCAAGATGCAGGAGATCCAGCCGCAAATCCAAGAGCTGCGCACCAAGTACGCCAATGACCAGACCAAGGCGGCGCAGGAGATGCAGCGCATCTACAAGGAAGCCGGCGTGCGTCCCGTGGCGGGCTGCCTGCCCATGTTCGCGCAGATCCCCATGTTCATTGGTCTCTTCCACGTGCTGCGTTCCTTCGACCGTACTGTGGCCGTCGCCGGTGGTATCGGGCACCCGGCCGGTGAGGCGATGTCAGAGGAAATGAACGCCTCCATCGCCAACTACATCTTCAAGCCCGAGCTGGTGAAGCAGTTCGTGGATGCGAAGATCTTCGGCGTGCCGCTGGTGGCCAACCTGCGCCTGAACTCCGGTGTGGAGATCGTTAAGGAAACCACCACCATGCAGGCGGCCGTTATTATCGTGCCGCTCATCGCCATCATTGCGGTGCTCACGCACTTCAACGCCCGCATGTCCCTCAACCGCCAGGAGGCACGCCGCGCCGCCGGCAAGACCGCTACCCCGCAGGGCCAGAACGCGGAAATGATGCAGCAGCAGATGGCCATGATGAACAAGATGATGCTGTGGTTCATGCCGGCCATGCTGGTCTTCTCCGGCTTCATTTGGCCCATCGGTCTGCTCTTCTACATGCTGGCCAACACCGTGTGGACCTTCTTCCAGACCCGCATCGTCTACGCCAAGATGGACCGCGAGGAAGAAGAAGAGGCAGCCGCCAAGGCTGAGCTCAAGCGCACCTCCGCGCCGAAGCCGGGCGCACGCAAGAAGGACAATCGCTCCAAGAAGCAGCGCCGTAAGAACAATAACTAGAAATTAACCCAGGAGTTTTCACAGTGACTGAAACTGTGTCCGACACTGTGCCACTGGACCCGTCTGACGTCTTCGGATCGCGTCTGCCGCTCGCGCAGAAATACCACGATTCGCTAGCCACGGACGGGTCCACTCGTGGTTTTATCGGCCCCCGCGAGGTCCCGCGCCTGTGGGAGCGCCATCTCATCAACTGCGCCGTGGTCGCGGAGGTCATGCCGCAGGGCGCCACGCTTATCGACGTCGGCAGTGGCGCCGGTTTGCCCGGCATCCCGCTCGCCATTGCGCGCCCTGACCTGAAGATCACCCTCATCGAGCCGTTGCTCAAGCGCTCGACCTACCTCAACGAGGTCGTCGACCTGCTGGGTCTGGATAACGTCACCGTCATCCGCGGCCGCGCCGAGGAAGGCCCGGTGAAGAAGGCTGTCCAGGGCGCAGACATCGTGACCTCCCGCGCGGTGGCCCCGCTGGGCAAGCTGGCCAAGTGGTCCTTGCCGCTGGTGCGTAAAGGCGGCGAGATGATCGCGTTGAAGGGTTCCTCAGTGCATGAGGAGCTGGAGCGCGATGCTGCTGATATCAAGCGCGCGGGTGGCGGAAAAGCCGAGGTCATGACCATCCACGGCACCACGATTATCCGTGTCCCGCGCGTGAACTAAAGTAGACGGCATGACTCATCCTCGTCTTATCACCATCGCGAACCAGAAGGGTGGCGTGGGTAAAACCACCTCCGCCGTCAACCTTGCCGCCGCGCTCGCTGAGGCCGGCAAGAAGGTCTTGGTGATCGACTTGGACCCGCAGGGCAACGCCTCCACCGCGGTAGGCGCGGAGCATACCTCCGGCACCAAATCCAGCTATGAGGTCCTTTTGGGTGACTGCAGCGCGGACGAAGCAATGCAGCACTGCCCCGACGATGAGAACCTCTACTGCATCCCGGCCACCATTGATCTGGCCGGCGCTGAGATCGAAATGGTTTCTCTGGTCCGCCGCGAGTTCCGCCTTTATGACGCCCTGCACAACGGTTTTCTTGAGGAGCACGGCTTCGACTACGTCTTCATCGACTGCCCGCCCTCCCTGGGCCTGCTGACCATCAATGCGATGACGTGTGCGGAGGAAGTCATCATCCCCATCCAGTGCGAGTACTACGCGCTGGAGGGCGTGGGCCAGCTGTTGGGCAATATTTCCATGATCCGTGAACACCTCAACGAGGACCTCCACATCTCCGGCGTGCTGCTCACCATGTTCGATGCCCGCACCAAGCTGGCTGAGCAGGTGGCCAACGAGGTGCGTGAGCAATTCGGCGCCGTCGTTTTGGGCAACGTCATCCCGCGTTCCGTGCGCGTTTCGGAGGCGCCGGGCTATGGTAAGACGGTTATCGCTTATGACCCGTCGTCGACAGGCGCCCGCGCCTACTCCGCCGCCGCACGCGAGCTGGACAAGCGCGGAGACTACACGCCGCACCCCACCACGGGTGCCATCGGCGTGAGCCCAGAGATTTTCGCGGAATTGGAAGGATAGGACACCATGGCAGATAAGAAGGCAGACCAGAAGCCGGAGCAGCGCCAGGGCGGACTAGGCAAGGGACTGGCCGCTCTCATTCCGTCTGGCCCGGGTGCTCCCTCCCGCAAGCCGCGTCTTGGGGATTCGGCGGCTGACATTATCCTCGGCGCTTCGACCGGCGGGGCTCAGGGCTCTGCGGCAAAGAAGGTGCAGGGTGCGCCGACCATCCAGCAGTCCACTGGCTCGAAGAAGCGGCAGGCGAAACCTTCGGTGATTGGTGCGACGTACCGGGAGATCTCCGTCGGGGACATCATGCCCAACCCGAAGCAGCCGCGTTCTGTCTTCGACGAAGATGAGTTGGCGGAGCTGGTCCACTCCATCAAGGAGTTTGGCCTGCTGCAGCCGGTCGTTGTGCGCCCCGCCGAGGAGGGCGGCTTCGAGCTCATCATGGGTGAGCGCCGCTGGCGCGCCTCCTCCAAGGCGGGCCTGGCCACCATCCCGGCCATTGTGCGCGATACCAAGGATGATGATCTGCTGCGGGATGCGCTTCTGGAGAACATCCACCGCGTGCAGCTCAACCCGCTGGAAGAGGCCCACGCCTACCAGCAGCTGCTGGAGGAATTCGGCGTGACCCAGAACGAGTTGGCTGATCGCATCGGCCGCTCCCGCCCGCAGGTCACCAACATGATTCGCCTGCTCAAGCTGCCGGTCAGCGTGCAGAAGCGCGTCGCCGCTGGCACCTTGTCCGGTGGCCATGCCCGCGCGCTGCTGGGTCTGCCGGATGCCGAGGCCATGGAGCTCATTGCGAACCGCATCGTGGCCGAGGGCCTGTCCGTGCGCGCCACGGAGGAAGCCGTCACCCTATACAAGCGCGACGGCAAGCCGGCCGAGCCAAGCAAGAAGCCTGCCGCCCCGCAGCCGCAGTTCTTTACCGATTCCGCTGAACGTCTGGCCGATCGCTTTGACACCAAGGTCACCGTCACCATGGGCAAGCGCAAGGGCAAGATGGTCGTCGAATTCGGCGACCAGGAAGACTTCGAGCGCATTCTGGCCCTCATTGAGGGCAAGGAAAGCAGCTAGTCCACCATGCTTGTTCAGGCCGTCAAGGAAGGTGTTGCCATCAACCCCTTGGCGGCCCGATCCATCTTTTGGGAGTTGAAGACCACGGCCGCTGATCCTGTCTTCGAGAAGGAAGCATGGATCAGCGCCACGCTGCTGCGCTGTGGCGAGTGCGGTTTTACCGTGGGTGATGAGGCCACAGTGTTCTTCTGCCCGCCCGATCTTGCCCCCGGTGCCGCGAAGCTGCCCACCTCCCCCGTCTCGGAGGACGCGGTGCTGGTGTCCTCGCTGTTCGTGAAGTCGCATCGCGCGGCGAAGGGCTTGGAGGCGGTGCTTCTCGATGCCACCATTATGCACCTCACTTCCCGCGAAGCCAGCGCCGTTGAGGCCTTTGGCTTCCGCGATGCCCGCGCCGCCGAGAATCTTTTGCGGGATAAGCCCGGCCGTATCGGCCTACTACCGGTAGAAACGCTGGAATCCGCCGGTTTCAGGGTGGAGCGCGATCACCCCATCACGCCGCGCCTGCGCCTCGAGCTGCCGCCTGCCTTCGATCTGCTGACCGCAGCCGCCGTGGAAGACCTCCTCGCCCGCGCCTTGGCCTAGATACAGGATGGTTCTAGTAAGAAGGTTCTACTCAAACGGTTCTGTTGGGGGCAAGGGAACCTTTTGGAAAGTCCTAGAAGGTTTGTTTGGGGGCAAGGAAACCGTTTGACTGGAACCATTTGAGGGGAACCGTCTGGGACGGCACCCCCTAGGCTCCATTAGGAGGAGCGCTCCGCGCGCAGGAGCTCGTCGAAGCGGTACGTGCCGGTCACGGCGGTGTCGTCGTCGAGGAGGTAGAGGCGCTTGACGGAGACGACGATGGCCTCGGCGATGTCATCGCGGCACTCCGGGTTAGTCAGAATCGCCACGTCCTTCGGGCTGGTCAGGTAACCCAGAACTACCTGCACCACCGGCATCTGCGTCAAGCGCAGCAGCGCCCACGTGCGGCCGTGGTTGCGGCAGTTGCCCAGCTCGGTACGGGCAACGATTTCGCGCTGGATGAAGCCGGAGAGCGTCTCCCCAATGAGGGAGGAATTGCCGGACTCAGAACCGAAGTAGAAGGTGGCTACGCCATTGGCTTTTTCCGTGGGGTACTCATCGCAGGCGAGTGAAATGACCAAGTCAGCGCCAAAGGCATTGGCAATGTCGGCGCGATCGTGGATGGAGGGATCATCGGTACGCGGGCGGGAGATGATGGTCTCCATGCCGGCGGCAATCATGCGGCCGGCAACACGCTCGGCCAGATCCCAGAGGATCTCTTCTTCCGTGATGTCGCCATAGCGGCCCCTGACCGTGCGGCCCTTGTTGAAGCCGCCGAGGCTGGGGTCGATCACCACGCGCTTGCCCGCCAGCTTGGGCCCCGCGTTGCGCACGCGCTCGCGCTCTTGGATATTGTGCGCCGAGCCGCCCGTGATCCGCCGACCCAGCAGATTGAGCGCGTTGATGGTGGCCGGGCCGCAAATGCCATCGCTGCGCAGGCCGGAGTTCAGTTGGTATTCCGCCAGCGCCGCGTAGGTGCGGGCCCCAAAATGGCCATCGATGCGTTCTTGGTAGAAGCCGAGTTCCTGGAGCTGTTGCTGCAGCTGGGATACATCATCTCCCACCTGCACGTTGCCCGGTTCATAAGCCAGTACCCGCGCGCCTAAGGTGTAGGAAGCCTGACGCAGCTCACGCAAAGTAAGGTCATCAATATCGCCGCTGGGCACGATGCCGCGGGATTGCTGGAAGGCTTTGAGCACTTGCGCCAGCTCGCTATCAAAGTGCTTATCGGCTTCGGAATACTTCTGCTTCTTCCAGTCGGACAAGGTCCCCTGGTAGTCAGTCATCAGGCCGAGGCGGGCAAGGGTTGCGCGTGCTTCGGCGACCCGAACGCTCTGGTCACCTACACGTAAAACGCGGTTCACACCTACCCCTTTCGTGATCAAGGAGGCGCACCTTAGTGCGCCGTCAACGAGTTAAAGACTACCAGTTAGAGCTGCTTCTTTACCTGTGCCACGATGTCGGCCTTAGAACGCAGGCCAACGAACTCATCGACCTTCTCGCCGTTCTTGAAAATCAGGACGGAAGGGATGGACATGATCTGGAACATAGCACCCAGGGTGCGCTCTTCATCCACGTTGACCTTGACCACGGAGACGTCATCACCGAGCTCGTCGGCGACCTCCTCGAGGATCGGGGACAGCTTCTTGCACGGCCCACACCATTCGGCCCAGAAGTCCACGACGACGGGCTTGCCAGCCTCCACGACATCCGCGCGGAAGGAATCAGTAGTGACGTTTTTAATGTTGCTCATGTGATCACTAACGGTTCTCGGCCAGGAAATGTTCCGCATCAATCGCCGCGCGGCAACCGGAGCCCGCAGCGGTGATGGCCTGCTGGTAGTGGTCATCCACCAAGTCACCACAGGCAAAGACACCTGGCAGCGAGGTCTTGGTGGAGGGCTGCTCCACCACCACGTAGCCAGCTTCATCGGTCTCTACCTGGCCGTTGAGGAAGCCGGAGCGCGGATCGTGGCCAATGGCCACGAACATGGCGGTCAGATCGAGCTCGCTGGTCTCACCGGTCAGTACGTTCTTGACCTCGAGGGCACCGACCTTGCCGTCCTTCTCCAGGACGCGCTCGACGGTGGTGTTAGTCAGCCACTTAATCTTTGGATTGTCCTTGGCTCGCTCCAGCATGATCTTGGAGGCGCGGAAGTTCTCCGAGCGGTGGATAATGGTGACGGTCTCGGCGAACTTGGTGAGGAAGGTAGCCTCCTCCATGGCGGAATCGCCGCCGCCGACGACGGCGATGTTGTGGTCCTTGAAGAAGAAGCCATCGCAGGTGGCGCATGCGGACACGCCGCGGCCGGTCAGCTCTGACTCGCCGGGAATACCCAGGTAGCGCGGAGCGGCACCGGTAGCGAGGATGACAGCGCGGGCTTCATAAACCTCGTCGCCCACGTGCAGCCTCTTCACCTCGCCTTCGAGCTCGACGGAATCTACGACTTCCATGCGCAGGTCGGCACCGAAGCGGATGGCCTGGGCGCGCATCTCTTCCATGAGCTCAGGGCCCATGATTCCCTTCTGGAAGCCCGGGTAGTTCTCTACCTCGGTGGTGTTCATGAGTTCGCCACCGTATTCAAAGCCCTCGAAGACGATGGGATTGAGCTCGGCGCGTGCTGCGTAGAGCGCTGCGGTGTAGCCGGCGGGGCCGGAGCCGACGATGGCGACATCGTGGATAGTCACTAAAAACTCCCTTGAAACGATAATTTTTAAGTAAGACTCAGATTCTACTCGCCCTCAGTCTATCGCCGCACGCAACACTTGCCGAGCCCGGGCTCGGCGCGACTTCACCGTGCCCGGCGCAACCCCCTGCACCTTGGCCACGGTATCGATGGGATAGCCAGCCACGTCGGTGAGGTACAGCGCCTCGCGCTGGTCCTCGCGCAAGGTTTCCATCGCTTGGGCCACCGTGATGCGTTCCGCCAGGTTTTCGCTGGGGTTGTGTGCGAGCGCATAGTTGCGGTCATCCTCAATGATCTCCGCATCCAGGGATGCGTTCTCTCGGTTCGATCGGTGGTTGAGGAAGTCATAGCCGGAGTTCATCACCAGCCGGTGCAGCCACGTACTCAGGGTGGCGTCGTGCCGGTAGGAGGCCATGTTGCAGCTGGCCTTGAGCAGCGCCTCCTGCACGATGTCCTGCGCATCATCATCGTTGCGCGTGTAGCGTCGCGCCATGGCGGTCAGGCGCGCGCGGTGCTTCTCGACGATTGCCGAAAAAGCCTTAGTATCTCCGCCAATGAAGGCGTCGACGAGTTCACGATCGGTCGGCTGTGCTGACACTAAGAATCCCCCCGGAAACTTGAGCAATGACATTTGGGTCAACACAGCCCCCAGCCGAAGCCGATGGTTTGTGATTGTCCCCCCGTTAATGTGTCTGCGAGTTTACGGGAAGATTCTTCTGTCCGCTACGCGAAGCGCTTATTGCGCGGCACGGACGCGTTGCGCGCGACGCAGCGCATCCTGGCATTCCAGCAGCACGCGGCGCAGCGCACGTGGGCGCTCGGTGGCCAGGAACTCGCTGGTGGCGGCGTCGGCCATTGCGAGATCCGGGTAGAGCCCGCGCACGAGGCGGTTGGCAATTTCGATGGGGTGCTCCTCCCACAGCTGAGACAACGAGTCGAAGTATTCCTGGGCAAAGGCCTCGGTGAGGTGGGCCGAGCGCGGCGCGTTGAACGCCGCGAGCAGGGAATCCACCTCCGCGTTGGAGTACTTACCCGGCGTGCGCACGAGGTCGAAGACTTCGCGCTTGAGCTCGGCAGACGGGAAGGCGTGGGAGGCGCCCAGGTAGGCGGCGGCACCGGTGAGCGTGTTATCGCGCTCCTTCTCCGCCTCGAGCTCCTCGGCGCTGACGGCATCGCGGGCGGCCAGCGCGCGCAAGATGGCCCAGCGGATGTCCGGGTCGAGGGCGAGGCCGTCGAGGGAGCCGTCGTAAAGCGCGCGCAGGCGCTGCGTGCCGGACTCCGCCGGGGTGGCGGCAAGTGCCTGGATGGCGGCGCGGGCGACGGTGAGCTGTGCGTCGGAGCCTGCCGGTGCTTGCTGTAGCACCTCCCAGAGGCGCTCGGCGTAGTCGGCGCGAATCTCCTCGCGAGCCTCCTCGCCCACAAAGTGGTTGATGGCATAGGCGGCGTTGGCGAAGGCCGTGGTCAGAAGCGTCGGGTTGGACTCCGCCGGAGCGTGCTTCAGCACGGTGTCGAGGTAGGAGCGCACCGGCCACTCGCCATCGCGGGTGAGGTTCCACAGGGAGGTCCAGATGACCGCGCGGGAGAGCTCATCCGGGACTTCAGACAGGCGCGTGCGAATGGTCTCCAAGGAGGTCTCGTCGAAGCGGACCTTGGCGTAGGTGTGGTCGCCGTCGTTCAGCAGCAGCAACGCCGGCGCCTGAAGCCCAGAAGCCTCGTCGAGGATGGTGCGCTCGCCCTCCAGATCGACGTCAAGGGTGGCGTATTTGTTCAGGGAGTCATCGAATAGCGTCACGTTGAGGCGGTGCGGGCGCGTGGTGTCTTCGGCCTCGACCACGATGGCGAGCTCGTGAATCTTGTCGCCGTCCGTGTGCAGTTCCGGGGTCAGCGTATCCGGGCCCCACGTGCGCAGCCAGGCGGTGGACCAGGCATCGAGGTCGCGGTCGGTGTGCTTCTTCAGCGCCTTGAGGAGGTCGTCGAAGGTGGCGGCAGCAAAGGCGTGCTCCTGGAAGTAGTCGCGCGCGCCGGCGTAGAAGTTCTCGCGGCCCACGTAGTGCACCAGCTGCTTGAGCACCGCCGCTCCCTTGGCATAAGTAATGCCGTCGAAGTTCTGGCGCGCGGCATCCACGTCCGGGATCTCGGCCTTGATCGGGTGCGTGGTGGGCAGCTGATCCTGCAGGTAGGCCCAGTTCTTGCGCTGGCCTGCGAAGTTGACCCATGCCTCGGTGTAGTCGGTGGCATGCACCGAGGAATCCGCGCCCATGAACTCCGCGAAGGACTCCTTGAGCCACAGGTCATCCCACCACTGCGGGGTGACTAGGTCTCCGAACCACATGTGCGACATCTCGTGCAGGATGGTGTTCGTGCGCCCGGCATGCTGCGCGCGGGTGGCGGCGGAACGGAAGAGGTAATGCTCCGTAAAGGTCACCAGGCCGGGGTTCTCCATCGCACCCAGGTTGTACTCCGGCACGAAGATGGAATCGTACTTGCCCCACGGGTAGGGGTAGCCGTAATTGCTGTGGAAGAAGTCCATGCCCTGCGCGGTGACCTGCAGGATCTCATCATCCAGGTACTCCACCATGGAGGCGCGGGCGAAGGCGCGCAGCTCCACCTCGAGGGATCCATCGGGTGCGGTCCAGGTGCTGTGCTTCTCGACGTACGGCCCCGCCGCAAACGCCGTCAAATACGTTGACAGCAGAGGGGTCGGCGCGAAGTGTGCCACTTCCCCGCCCTCGGTCTTCTCGCGGCCAACCTCCGGCTGGTTGCTTAAGAGCTGCCAGCCTTCCGGGCCGGTGAGGTGCACCTCGTAGCTGGCCTTGAGATCCGGCTGGTCAAAGCAGGGGAAGATGCGGCGGGCATCAGATGGCTCGAGGTGCGAGTAGAGGTACGTGGTGTCATCGGCTTGGTCGTGCATGCGGTGCAGACCCTGGCCGGTGCGGGAGTAATAGGAGGAGCCGGTGATTTCTACGGTGAGCTCCTTCCCCACCGGAAGATTGCTCAGGTACACCCGTCCGCCGTCGAAGGTGTTCTCTACCTCCTCGCCGTTGACGCGCACTGCGTGCACGGTCTTGCCCAAGTAATCCACGAAGGTTTCGGGTTCGGTGGTGGTGAATGTAATACGTGAGGTGACCTCGTAGGAATCGGCGTCGGTTGGTGCGCTCGTGACGTCGAGGTGCAACTCGTAGGTGCTCAGGCGCAGCGCGGCGCTGCGGGCGGAAGCTTCAGCATGGGTGAGGTTTGCGGTAGTCATGCGCTACATCTTAAACGTCACTGCGGTGCGTATCACAGGTAAGCCGCCCGGAGTTGTTTCAGAGTTGTTTATTACTCCATTGTTGTCCCTCTAGTTGTTAAAAAGTTGTTGCCCGCAGTACCGAAATGGGCACTACGGGCAACAACTTAGAACTACTTCCTACGGTGAGGTTTCGCGCTTTATGGGCCCTTCCGGTTTTAGAGTGCGTTGATT
>NZ_KV821917.1:0-58748 GCF_001815785.1 Corynebacterium sp. HMSC056F09 | reverse complement strand
TTTGACCCACCGGCCTAAAAGCCCGGCGGAGACACCGATTTCCTTAGCCACATGAGCAATCGGCCGATCTGACTCGATTACCAGGTTCGCGGCTTCACGCCGGTACTCAGGCGTGTACTTCTTGCGCTGTTGACTCACAATGAACATCCTCTCTTACGGACACAAGATCCGTACAAATAGGGTGTCCACTAAACGAGGGTAACCTCATCGGCTGTTGCGGGGGCTGGTTACTCGCCGCGAAGTTGGGGTGGTGATGCTTGACCACATTGATGTCCCAGTTGGGGTTTCCTACGGAGACACTCTAGTGAACTCTCTCAACAATCGTTTTGGAAATAAGCGGTTTGCAACGGCAGTTAGTCTGGATTCTCGGACTTGTCCGGCCCTACAGGTGGCGGATCTGCTAGCTAGTTCGGTTTTCCATGCGCGAAAAAAGCTCGAAGCCGTGGGGTTGGAGGCTTTCTTGGAAGATCGTTCGCCGAAGGCCCGGCTTTCGAGGGGCATTGCGGCTGCATTAGGGGAGAGTCATTTTGGTGACTGTCGTACACCACTTTTGAAAATTGAGACAAGCCATGAGAGGTCATTGACAGAATTGAAGCGCCAACGATACTCTTAAGTGAGGCGCTGAACGCCATAGCCGCAGGCTAAAAGCAAGCGCCCCTCGGGCCGAGTCCCAGATTCACTACCCGAGTCTTATGGCTAACCAAGCCATTCTTTACCGCACTTATTGCGATACCCTCGAGCGTGGCTCGGGGGTATTTGCTTTTGATCCTTAAGGGCGGGTTCTAGTGGTCGTGGAAACACGGGTTCCCTGTGAATTTTCGGTACTTGAGCCCCGGTAATTTTGTTTAAACGTCAGCAAAACAGGGGCAAAAGACGCCATAATGGCGAAGTTATTCACAGGTGGTGAGGAAGTCCTAGCGCGCGGTTGGGGTGCTCGCGCATGCTTCAGGCATGAGCACGTTTCACCTAGTTATCGCTGTTGGGGATTCCACGCTGCGAGCCGAGGCAGCATCCGCAGCCGCCGCCAGTACTGCGGAAATAAGCACCGTGGAGGACCCGCGGGACTTCTCCCGGCACTTGCCCAAGGCGGATGCCGTCTTGGCCGATGCACTGACGGCCCGGCTCGTGGCGGGGCATCCGCGTGTGTATTTCCTGGCCTTGGATCCGGGGCCGATCGATTATGAGGCCGCACTCTGCTGCCGCGCGACTGCCGCCTTCATCGTTCCAGCCCAATCAAAAGAACTCCTGGGCGCATTAGCCGCGGACGCTACCCCTGAGACCACCGTGTCCACTGGTTTAACCCTGGCGGTGACCGGGTCCGCTGGGGGCCTGGGTGCCTCGACGGTGGCGGTGGCGCTGGCCCGCGAGGCAGGCGCGGACCTCCTGGTTGATGCGAGCCCTTATTCCGGCGGCCTCGACTTGCTCACCGGCATTGAGAACAAGCCTGGGGCGCGGTGGCCGGATCTCGCTGCGGGGACCGGTTCGGTTGATGCAGCAGACCTTGTCCGTGCTTTGCCCACCACTCCGGATGGCATCGCGGTTCTCTCAGCGGCGAGGTCTGCCAACGCGGAGGTGGTTGAGATGACCGCGACCCGGCGCGCGGCCATCATGCAAGCTGCGTGTTTATACCCGGGGACCGTGGTGGTGGACTGCCCGCCGTGGGATATCCCCGATGCGGCGGATCACGTGGTGGTGCTGACCGCCGCTGAGGTACGTGCGGCCGCCGCCTGCGCGCAGCTGGTAGCAGAACTTCGTGCCCGGCCGCAGGAATGCTCCGTCGTCGTGCGCAACCGCCAGTGGGCGGGTCTGGACACCAGCGACATCGCCACGGTGACTCATGCAGACCCCATCGCTGAGTTGCCGACGATCCGTGGTCTGACCCGCACGGTGGAAACCAGTGGGCTGCCGCGCCAGCTGCCCCGAGCCCTTACGCGTGCCGCGCGCCAGATGTGGGAGGCCGTGGCATGAACCTGATCGATACGATGCGCACTATCGTGGCCGCCGAGCCACAGCTGGCCCACGATGCACCGGCCTTGGCGCGGCGCATTCGCCAGGAGGCCGGAGTCATCAGCGATGTCGATGTGCTCGACCTTCTGCAGCGCTTGCGCCACGATTCCGTGGGCTTAGGATTATTGGAACCGGTCCTATCGCTGCCGGGGCTGACCGACGTTGTCGTGAACGGCCCCGATTCTTGCTTTGTGGATTGCGGGCAGGGCTTGCAGCCGCGTGAGATTGGCTTTGCCGATGATACTGAGGTGCGCCAGCTGGCCACCCGGCTGGCGGCGGTGGCGGGCGTGCGGCTGGATGATGCGCAACCTTTTGCCGATGGGCGCCTGACCCGCCCCGATGGCACGAGGATCCGACTTCACGCGTTGCTTGCGCCTCCTTCAGCAAGCGGAACCTGCATCAGCCTTCGTGTGTTGCGCCAGGCGCAAACCAGCCTGGAGGAACTGATAGCCAATGGCAGCATTGATTCCAGCCTGGAGCACGTCCTGCGCGCCGTGGTTGAGCGCCGGGCATCCTTCCTGGTTACGGGAGGGACGGGCTCAGGCAAAACGACGTTGCTCGCCGCCTTGCTGGGGTGCGTGCCCGCCACCGAACGCTTACTCATCATCGAGGACACACCGGAGCTATCCCCGAATCACCCGCACGTGGTGACCTTGGTATCGCGCCGGGCCAATGCAGAAGGACGCGGCGAGATTTCCATGTCGCTCCTGCTGCGCCAAGCGCTGCGCATGCGCCCAGACCGCATCGTGGTCGGTGAGATCCGCGGCGCGGAAGTGGTGGAGTTGTTGGCTGCACTCAACACAGGACACGATGGTGGCGCGGGCACCGTGCACGCTAACTCTGTTGACGAAGTGCCCGCCCGCATGGAGGCCCTCGCCGCGCTGGGAGGACTCGACCGCGTGGCGCTGCACTCGCAGTTGGCGGCCGCTGTGCACGTGGTCCTCGGGATGGAACGCACGCCACAGGGGCGGCGTCTCGCGCACCTCGGCGTGTTGGAGGGAAACCCGGTTATACCTCAGCTGGTGTGGACGGCCGAAGAGGGTCCGCTTCCCGGGTTTGCGCAGCTGTGCTCGCGGCTGGGGGTGGAACCATGATGTGGCTGTTCCTTGCAGCGGCGTGTTTGTTCTCGCAGCCTGCTTCGGTGGCGCGGTTGGAATCGCCGAAGTCGCGTTCGCTGGCGCCTGCGGCGGTGTTTCTCGGGGTCGGGTGCTGTGTCTTCTTCGGCAGGCCCACTGTTGTGGTGGCGGTGGGCTGCATTGTGGCTTGTGCGCTGTGGTTTGCCAATGATCTGGCAGCAGCCCGGCGCGAGCGTCATGGCGCGGAGGCGCTCGCTTCCTACTTTGGTTCGGTTGCCGCTGAGCTAAGAGCAGGATCGACAACGGCGGGGGCGTTGCGTCGGGGTGCAGATGCCCTTCCTGACTCCACTCCGGAGAGTCTCCGCGACGCGTTGAGCACAGCTGCGGGTATCGCGGCGCAAGGAGGGGCGCCCGCGGTGGCCCTCACGGCACCGGAGGTTGCGCGCTATGCAGCGCTGCTCACATTGTCCGGACGTCATGGCGTGGCGCTGGCGAGTCTCATTGAGCAGGCTCAAAGCCAGCTGGATACCGCGCGCCGCCATGCCGGTGAGACCGCCGCCTCCTTGCAGGGGCCGCAGGCCACCGCGGTCATCCTGGCGTGCCTGCCACTGGCGGGCATCCTTATGGGCGGGGCGATGGGCGCGGATTCTCTAGGGTTCTTGTTGGGCGGTGGCTTAGGGGGCGTGCTTCTCGACGTCGGCGTGGCTCTCGTCTGCGCCGGATTCACCTGGTCGCGCCTCATTCTGCGGAAGGCGGCGCAGTGATGGTCTTGACCTATATCTCCGCTGCATTAATGGCCGCGGCACTCGCTGTTACTGCTGCCGCACCGTCCGGGCGGATCGCGCAGTCGGGCTCGCGCACACCGCGCCCGAAGACGCCGCGCGATGGTCCAGCGGCGGACTACAGTGCGCTTGATGCTGCCAGCGACCTGGAGCTCTTCGCCGAGTGCCTAGAGGCCGGTCTCTCCACGCGCAGTGCCGTGCTAGCTGTCGCTGAAGCCTCGCCGCGGTGGTCAGAGGCAGCGGCGCTTATCGGGGTGGGGGTTCCCATGGGTACCGCGTGGTCGGCGTTGGCCAGCCAGCCGTATTTGGAAGAGCTGGTGCGGCTTACGCAGCTGTCCGGCGAATCGGGCGCAGCCATGGCAACTGGGTGCCACCGGTTGGTGGCGCAGCTGCGTGCCGAAGCTTCGGCACAAGCTACCGCGCGGGCGGAGCGCGCTGGTGTGTTCATCGCAGCGCCGCTGGCAGTGTGCTTCCTTCCCGCTTTCCTGGTCCTTGGGTTGATACCTGTTCTCATCAGCTTGGGCCAGCAACTCTTCTAAGTCAGCACATACAACCAACCGTTCAACTAACCACTCACCAACTCAGCACACGCAACCTACACAAACACAGGAAAGAAAGATAGGTTAACCATGCAGAAAAAGGTAAACTACCAGTCACTATTAGCTAATGATGATGGGATGTCCACGATTGAATATGCTATGGGTTCGCTCGCGGCCGCAGCGCTTGCCGCGGTTCTCTATGCCGTGGTCAATGGCGGCGAAGTTACCAGCGCCATTACGTCCATCATCACCGACGCCCTGTCTAACACCCCAGGCTAATGCGCGCGCTTGATGACGCCGGCTCCGTCACCATCGAGGCGGCTCTGTCGCTGTCCGCGCTCGTCATCGTCGCCGCGGGAATCGTGGGTGGCATCGCCACGTTGTCGGCCCACCTCGCTGCCGTTGACGCCGCGGGCGCTGCAGCTCGCTCCGCCGCCATCGGCGTGGACTTTCAGCGCGATGGAGTGACGGTGACCGTGAGCGAAGGCTCTGGGCTTATAACCGCTGAGGCCGCCGTGCCGGCACCGCTGGGGACCATGCACGCGCAGGCGGTGTTTCCCGCGGAGATGGCAGCCGGTGGGGCCGCAGGGGCGCAGCCATGAGTCGTCATCAGCGCAGCTGGGGAAGGATCCCGGCGGGCGAGGAGGGCTATGCCACTGTCGTCACCGCCGGGATCATCGCCGCAGTGGCTTCTCTGTTGCTGGCGGTTGCGGCGGTTGCTTCGCTCGTTGTGGCACGGCACGAAGCGCAGGTGGCGGCGGATCTGGCCGCGGTGGCCGGCGCGTGGGAGGTGGCCAAGGGCAGGGACGCCTGCACGAAGGCTGAGGAGATTGCCGCGCTCAACGGCGCGGAACTCGGCTCCTGCGTCATCGATGGGAGCGACGTTGAGGTGACCGCCCAGATGCGCGGGCGCAGCGCCATCGCCCGCGCCGGTCCGGTCTAAGAGGTCATGGTTACCAGCGCGCCGAGCAGTGCCACAGCGCCTGCCTTGTCCAGAGGGTTGTTGCCGTTGCCGCACTTGGGGGACTGCACGCACGACGGGCAGCCGGACTCGCAGGGGCAGGAGCGCACGGCCTCGAAGGTGGCCTTGATCCACTCGGGGAAGCGGCGGAAGCCTTCCTCGGCGAAGCCGGCACCGCCGGGGTGGCCGTCGTAGACGAAGACCGTGGGCAAGCCCGTATCGGCGTGCTGCGCGGTGGACACGCCGCCAATATCCCAGCGGTCGCAGGTGGCAATGAGCGGCAGCAGCCCAATGGCGGCGTGTTCGGCCGCATGGAGGGTGCCCGGGGTGCGCCCGGCGGTGACTCCCATCGCTGCGAGTGCCAGCGGATCGATGGTGTAGGCCACCGCCCGGGTCACCAGGCGCTGCTCCGGCAGGTCAAGGGGGATATCCTCGCCCACGGAGCCATCTGGAAGCCGCACCTGGTAGCCGGTGACCTTATCGGTGACTTCGACCTCCAGGCTGGCCACCCACAGGCCGGGGGCGTAGTTCACCAGGTCATCGGCCTCGCGCAAAATGCGGATATCCGTCGTGGACTTCGGCTGCGTGGTGTAGTCCGGCGTCTTCGGTACGGCGAGGGCCACTCCCGGTTCAGCGGGAGTGGCACCACCAGCGCCGCCCAGGTGCAGTTCCTCGATGACGAAGCTTTCACCGCGGTGCAGGTACACCGCGCCGGGATGCACCTGGCTGACCGCGCGGGCTGCATCGATGGTGCCCAGCAGGCGGCCATCGGAGGAATCCACAATCATGACCTCCTCGCCCGAGCCACCGCGCAGCGAGACGGCCGTGTGCGCGGTCTCCGGGGTGAGCTCGCTGGATCCGGCAGGCAGGGGAGCGGCGAACCAGCCCTGCAGGCGCCGGCGGAGCAAGCCCTGCTGGGCTAGGTCATGGACCACGGCTTCGGCGTGGAAGGCGGACACGTCGGCGTCGCTGAGCGGCTTTTCTACCGCCGCGCAGTACACGTGCCCGCCCAGGATATAAGGGTTAGCGGGGTTGAACACGCTGGCCTCCACCGGCCGGCCTAAAAGCGCTTCCGGGTGGTGAACCAGGTAGGTGTCCATCGGTTCATCGCGGGCCACCAACACCACCAGCGAGCCCTGGCCACGGCGGCCCGCGCGCCCGGCCTGCTGCCAGAAGCTAGCAACCGTACCCGGGAACCCAGCAGTGACCACGGCATCCAACCCGCCGACGTCGATGCCCAGCTCCAAAGCCGAGGTGGTGGCCACGCCGAGCAGGGAGCCATCATCCAGCGCCTGCTCCAGCGCGCGGCGGTCCTCGGCCAGATACCCCGCGCGGTAGGCGGCAATCCGGCGCGCGAAATCCGGCCGGCCCAGCCTCCCGGAGAGCTCCTCCGCTGCCCGCAGCGCGGTGGTCTCTGCCGCACGCCGCGAGCGCACAAAGGTCAACGTCCGGGCGCCCTGCGCCACCAGCGCGGCCATCATCCAGGCCGCTTCCGTCGTGGCGGCGCGGCGCACAGGAGCGCCGTTTTGGCCTTCGATGCCTTCCATGAAGCCCGGCTCCCACAGCGCGACCGTCCGCGCACCCGTCGGCGCGCCATCCTCGGTTACAGGGAGAAACTCGCGCCCCGTCAGCCGTGCAGCATGCCGGGCGGGATCTCGCATGGTCGCCGAAGCCGCAATCACCACCGGCCGCGAGCCATAGTGCGCGCACAGCCGCAGCAAACGCCGCACCACGAGCGCCACGTTCGCCCCGAAAACCCCGCGGTAGGCGTGCGCCTCATCAATCACGATGAACTTCAAGTGCCGCAGCACCCGCGCCCACCGCTGGTGTGCGCCCAGCAGAGAAGAATGAATCATGTCCGGGTTGGAAAAGATGAACCGCGCCTGATCGCGGATGCCGGCGCGCGCTTCGGTGGGGGTATCACCGTCGTAGGGGGCGGGGTGGACGTCGTGAAGCGCGGCGATATTCTGCGTGAGCTCGAGCACCGTGCGCAGCTGGTCCGAACCCAGCGCCTTCGTTGGCGTGATGTAGAGCGCGCACGCGGTCGGGTCCTGCGCCAGGTGGGACAGGATGGGCAAACGGTAGCCCAGGGACTTTCCGGAACTCGTGCCGGTGGAGACCACCACATCGCGCCCCTCCCACGCGGCCTGTGCCACGGCGACCTGGTGGGCATAGAGCTTGGCGACGCCTTGCTCCTCCCACGCCGACCGCAACTCCGGCAGCACCCACTCTGGCCACTCGGCATAGCTCGCTGGCTGGGCGGGCAGGGTAGTGGAGTGTGTTAGCTCGGACTCGGGGAAACGCTCAACAAGGTGCTCGACGAGCTCCTCACCTAGAGGGTTCTCACTCACGCTTGCCTCCACTAATCTGCTGCAGGTGTCCAAACGTGGCACACTAGTGCACTAGTTTGCATTACTTTATTTCCGCAAAGGACAACTCATCATGGCATACGGTACCGTCAAGTTCTTCAACGCCGAAAAAGGCTACGGCTTCATTGAGCAGGAGGACGGCTCCGGCGACATCTTCGTGCACTACACCGAAATCCAAGGAACCGGCTTCCGTACCCTCGAAGACAATCAGCGCGTCTCCTTTGAGATTGGGGAAGACGCTAAAGGCCAGCAGGCCACCAACGTCGAGGTGGTCTAGGGGGATTCGGCGTAGCCGCGCCGGGTATCCCACCATTCCAGCAGCTTATTCTGGCCTTTCTGCAGGCCGAAGCCGATGATGACGGCGGCGATGATGGAAATGAGCATGGCTATCGCGGGTGAGCCGGAGAAGGCCACGCCGCCGAGATAACCAATGGCTAGAGCCTGTGCCACCCACAGCAGGACGCCGATGGTGTCGAAGAAGAAAAACAGTACCCACGGGTAGCGCATGGAGCCCAGCAGAATCGTCATGAAGAGCCGGGCTGAGGGGATGAAACGCGCAATGATGATGGCTGCGCCGCCACTGCGTCGAATGTTGCGCTTGACCCACGTCAAGGCGTCATAAGCCTTCGTGCCCTTTTGGGCTCTATTAATAAGGGCAATGAGCCGGGTTCCTAGGAGGAAGCACAAGTTATCCCCCAAAATGGCGGCAACCATGGCGACGAAAAACATGGTGGGAAGGTGGGGAAAACCTTGGGAACCAGACCAGGCGCCCACCATGTTGAGGGGAACCTCTGAAGGCAAAACGGGGAAGAAGCAGTCGAGGAGAATCAGCGAGCCCACCAGCGGATAAATCCACTGTGTGGCCATGATGACCTCGAACCATGCAGTAATAGACGCAATCACGCTGTCTCCCGGTTGTGTACTGTGAGGCGAATCCTCGGACGGCCAGTATAGACCCCCTGTTGTGTGGACGTGTACTGGCCTGAATAACTAGAGTGAACCTCTATCTGTGTACTCTAGGGGCAATTGCCCAGCAGAGGACTAGCCATCGGAAGGGATGAAGTCGAAGTGGCAGAAGCTACCGGCCCGGGGAAGACCCTGGTCATCGTCGAGTCAGCAACCAAGGCGAAGAAGATTCAGCCTTACCTCGGCGATAAGTACATTGTTGAGGCCTCCGTCGGCCACATCCGGGACCTTCCCCGCGGCGCTGCCGACGTCCCCGCCAAATATAAGAAGGAATCCTGGGCGCGCCTCGGTGTGAACCCGGAGGATAACTTCACCCCGCTCTACGTCATCAGCCAGGACAAGAAGAAGAAGGTCGCTGACCTCAAGGCCAAGCTGAAGCAGTGCGATCAGCTCTACCTCGCAACAGACCCCGACCGCGAGGGCGAGGCCATTGCCTGGCACCTGCTGGAAGTACTCAAGCCCAAGGTGCCGGTGCGCCGCATGGTCTTCAACGAGATCACCAAGTCCGCCATCCTGGAGGCCGCGGAAAACACCCGTGAGCTCGATGAAAACCTCATCGACGCCCAGGAAACCCGCCGCATTCTCGACCGCCTCTACGGCTACGAGGTCTCCCCGGTGCTGTGGAAGAAGGTTATGCCGCGCCTGTCGGCTGGCCGCGTGCAGTCCGTGGCCACCCGCGTCATCGTCGAGCGCGAGCGCGAGCGCATGGCGTTCATCCCCGCCGAGTACTGGGATCTCACGGCAACGCTGACGTCCACGCCGGATTTCGACGCACGCCTGAGCGCCCTCGACGGCAAACGCGTGGCCGCGGGCCGCGACTTCAACGATAGGGGTCAGCTGAAGAGCGACGAGGTGGTCGTCGTCAAGCAGGCCCAGGCGGAGCAGCTGGCCAGCGCGCTGGAAGGCTCCACCATGACGGTGGCTAGCGTCGAGCACAAGCCCTATTCGCGCAAGCCTTCCGCGCCGTTTATGACGTCGACTCTGCAGCAGGAGGCCGGCCGGCGCCTGCACTACACCTCGGAGCGCACGATGCGCATTGCGCAGCGCCTCTACGAGAACGGCCACATTACCTATATGCGTACCGACTCGACCTCCCTGTCCAAGCAGGGCCTGGACGCGGCACGTGAGGCGGCGACGTCCATTTTCGGCGCCGAGTTTGTGGCCGACGGGCCGCGCACTTACGACCGTAAGGTGAAGAACTCCCAGGAGGCCCACGAGGCCATCCGCCCCGCGGGTGAGCGTTTTGCCACCCCGGGCCAGCTGGCCGGGCAGCTCGACGCCGAGGAGTACAAGCTCTACGAGCTGATTTGGAAGCGCACCGTCGCCTCCCAGATGGCCGATGCCAAGGGAACGTCGATGAAGGTGACCGCGGCGGTCAACGCCGGCGGCCACGACGCCGACTTCTCCGCCACTGGCCGCACGATTACCTTCCCGGGCTTCCTCAAGGCCTACGAGGACGTGGCGGCGAAGGGTTCGAAGGAAGAGTCGCGCTTGCCGCACCTCAACGAGGGCGACACGCTGAAGACCGCTGCGGTGACTGCCGACGGCCACTCCACCAACCCGCCGGCGCGCTACACCGAGGCCAGCTTGGTCAAGAAGATGGAAGACCTGGGCATTGGGCGCCCGTCGACGTACGCCTCCATCATCAAGACCATCCAGGACCGAGGCTACGTGCTCTCCCGCGGCAACGCGCTGGTGCCCTCGTGGGTTGCCTTCGCGGTGGTGGGCCTGCTGGAGAATAACTTCACCGAGCTGGTGGACTATGACTTCACCTCCTCCATGGAGGATGAGCTCGATGCCATTGCGGCCGGCTCGGAGAATGGCACGGATTGGCTGAATAACTTCTACTTCGGCAACACCGAGGCTGGTGAGCGCAAAGCAGCGTCGATCGCCCGCCACGGCGGCCTGAAGTCCCTGGTGGACATCAACCTGGAGGCTATCGATGCCCGCCAGGTCAACTCGCTGCGTCTCTACACCGACGCGGAAGGCCGCGATGTCTTCGTGCGCGTGGGCCGCTACGGTCCGTATATCGAGCGCGCCGTGGGCACCAACGAGGACGGCACGGTGGAGTACCAGCGCGCTAACCTCTCGGAGACGGTCACCCCGGATGAGCTCAACGAGGCCCTCGCAGAGAAGCTCTTTGCCACCCCGCAGGGCGGGCGTGAGCTGGGCCAGAACCCGGAGAATGGCCGCACCATCGTGGCCAAGGAAGGCCGCTTCGGTCCGTACGTGACCGAGCAGGTGCGTGACGATGAGCGCGAGAAGGCCGAGGCCGAGGCCGAGGAGATCGTTAAGGAAGAGCGCGCTGCGGAGGACGCCCAGCGCGCGGCCGAGGGCAAGCGCGCCAAGAACTGGGAGACCAAGACCGCGGCGAAACAGAAGGAAAAGCGCATTGCTGAGTACGTTGAGGAGAAGCTGAAGCCGGGCACGGCCTCGCTCTTTGCCTCGATGGAGCCGGCCAGCGTCACCTTGGAGGAAGCACTTCAGCTGCTGAGCCTGCCGCGTGAGGTGGGTGTGGACCCCTCGGACGGCGAGGTCATCACCGCGCAGAACGGCCGCTATGGCCCGTACCTGAAGAAGGGCAAGGATTCGCGTTCCTTGGCCAAGGAGGAGCAGATCTTCTCCATCACCCTGGACGAGGCGCGCCGCATCTACGCGGAGCCGAAGCACCGTGGCCGTGCTGCCGCGCAGCCGCCGATTAAGCAGCTGGGCGATAACGATGTTTCCGGCAAGCCGATGACGGTTAAGGACGGCCGCTTTGGCCCGTACGTCACCGACGGCACGACGAATGCCTCGCTGCGCCGTGGTGACGATCCGGAGCAGCTTACCGACGCCCGCGCGAACGAGCTCCTCTCCGAGCGCCGCGCCAAGGATGCCGCGAACGGTGGTGCGAAGAAGTCGACGAAGAAGAGCACCAAGAAGTCGACTAAGAAATCGACCAAGAAGGCTACGAAAAAGTCGACCAAGAAGGCCACGAAGAAGCCTTCGCCCGGCACGAAGAACGTGGTCAAGGCCGGATCGCGCAGGAAGTAGCAGGACATGAAGACCAGCTTCGCGCGTGACATGGTGGCCCGCACTCAGGAGGGCACCGAGGCTCTCCTGCGCGCGGTGGGTCCGGCTTTTGCTGGCCGCGATCACTTCACCCTCGGCGCGCTCGCCGCGGGGGAGACTGCAGTCTGGTCACGCCTGTTTAACTGGCGCACGCTCGGCACGGTGACGACGGCCGCTGTACCAGTGCTGCTGGCCCTGCGCCCGGACTGCGCACCGGAGACCCGCGTGGGGCTCATCGCCGCGTCCCTAGGCCAAGCCGCCAAGCGCGGTGAGCCAACAACGTTCGGGGTAACCTGCGTGAGCGTGCAATACGCTTCCTTCGCATGGGCGCTGCGCGGCGCGCGCAATGATGCGGTGGGCTGGGGCCTGCGCGCCGGGGCGTGGGCCGCGGGTATTGCGCTCTCCCGCACCCGGGGCGAGCGCCTCGCTACGGCCGTCGCCGGAATCCCGGCGGCTGCACTCTCCGCGCTAGCCGGTGATGAGAAGCTCCGCGCCAACCAGGCCACGCAGGGCCTGAGCCACGGCGCTAACCTGCTTCTGGCCTCTGAGGCGCTGACGGTCCTGAACCCGGTTGAGCAGCGCCAGGATGCGGGCCTGCGTGGCCGAGCCCTGGATGCGGCGCAGTCGGCGGCGCAGACGGTAGGCCTGGTGCTGCTGGTGGATGGGCTGGCGCGGAAGGGCCGCGGTTAGACGCCGCACCTAATTCTGGGCGCATCGTCTTGCCATAGGACAAGCGGCGGTGCACCCACTCGAAGGGGCCGGGCTTGCCTGCGGCCTCCAGCGCGCAGACGATGAACAGCGTGGCCAGCCACACGCCGGCGGCCAGCGCTGCCTGGCCTGCGGCGCTGAGCTCCGGTCCAATGTTGAGGGTGAAGGGGTAGACCAGCGCCAGGAAGAACACGGACTGCAGCACGTAGCCGGTCATGGAACGCTTGCCCAGTGCGATGAGCGGCCACAGGAACCACGGGCGCGCGCCGCGGCGCTGCAGGGGTTCTAGGGCAAGTGTCGCCGCCGCCACGATGCCCGGCCCGGTGAGCATACCGATGCAGCTATTCGCTGCGTTGAGGGGATCCGCTAGTGCTGGATCCAGTACCCCAATCGTCGACAAGCCCCAGGGCAGCCCGAGGAAAAGGATGATGGCTAAGGCCACCAGGGTCCATGCCCACAGCTCGCGCCGATGACCCCCGGCTAAGGTTCCGCGGCGCGCCCACACGAAGCCCACGAGCATCACCGGCAGGACCATGGCGCCGGTTAGGGGAATGGACATCAGTTGGGCGCCGGCCATGATGGCCTGCTCACCCAGCAGCTCCCAGTAGGACTCGGCGGCAGTAAAGCCGCTGAAATCGAATTCTGAGGTATCGATGAACGCGGCCCCAATGCCCATTCCGATGCCCGACACAACCAGTAGCGCACAGAGCCCATAGGCCACGCGCATGAGGAGCTTGTCGGTGAAAGAAAGTAGCAGCGCGATGAGCATGCCCATCGCGCCATAGAGGATCATGATGTCGCCGGAAAAGAGAAAGAGGCAGTGCAAGACACCGAACAGGGCGAGAAAGCCATAGCGTTTTGCCAGCACGGCCTGCGCGCGACGAAGCGGGAAACCTCGCCGCCACAAGCTCATCGCAATAAGCCCCACGCCAAAACCGAGAAGCGTGGAGAACATCGGCAGGCCGCGCACGTGGATGAACATGGCGGAAAAGACCACGTAGATTTTGTCCGCGAGCGTTTCCACGCCGCCGAAATAAGCATCGGGGCCATCGCCGTCGTTCATAATCCACGCGGTGCAGACGTTTGCCAGCGCAATGCCCAGCAGGGCCATGCCGCGGGCGACGTCGGGGACGAGGAGGCGAGGACTCGAATTCTGACGTGGCGGATGGGGCTGATGTGGCTGTTGGAGCATGGCCCCGAAGCTACCAGAATCACAAAGACTTATTTATCCGAGGGCACGCTCCGCCAAGGTCGGGCGAATCGGGCGTGCCAGCTGCGTCATGCGGCGGCGCCCGCGCAGCTCAATAGACTTCATGAGCGTCCAGCGCGCTTGCTCGGCCTCGTTAGCGCCGCGCAGCGTGGCGGAGTTCGTGAGCACCTGGCCCGGGGTGTCCTTGGCCAGCTCAGTAAGACGTGCGGCCTCATTGACGGCGTCACCAATGACGGTGTACTCAAAGCGATCCGCACCACCAATGTGGCCGGCCACCACGTGGCCCGCGGCCACGCCGATGCCTGCCTGCAGCCGCAGCCCGCGCAGTTCCTGGCGCAGCTCGCGAGCGGCCTGCAGGGCCATGGAATTGGCGTCGTAGACCGTCAGCGGGGCACCGAAGACAGCCAGGGCGGCGTCACCCTGGAACTTGTTGATGATGCCCTTGTTGCGGTGCACCACCTCAACGACGTGCTCGAAGAACTTGTTGAGCTCCTCCACGACCTCCTCCGGGGTGTGGTTGACGGCGAAGGTGGTGGAGCCGATGACGTCGATAAACAGCACTGCCACCTTGCGGTCCTCACCGCCCAGCTCCGGGCGCTCCTCCAAGGCGCGCTGTGCCACCTCAGTGCCGACATAGCGGCCGAAGATATCGCGCACGCGCTGGCGCTCACGCAGGCCGCGCATCATCTCGTTGAAGCCGGCCTGGAGAACGCCGAGCTCGGAGCCGTCGTAGATGTCCACCTGGACGTCACTCTCGCCGCGGCGCACGCGGTTGATGGCGTCCTGCAGCTCCAGGATCGGATCCACCACGCTCATCATGGCGAACATGGTGCCGATAAGCCCCGTGCCCAGCGCCGTGATGCTCAGTGCGATGATGGCGGGGATGATATCGGCGGTATCGGCGGTGAACATCCCCATCTTCTGGCCCAGGTGCACCAAGATGATGCCGATGAGCGGGATGCCGGAGGTCATGAGCCACGTGGAAAGCAGCCGGTACTTAATCGGCGGCTCCAGGGTGGAATCCTCGAAGCGGCGTGCCACGGCCTCCGCCGCCACGGGGCGCACGAGGCGCTCCGCCTGCAGGTAGGTCAAGAGCACGATGAGGCCGCCGGCCAAAGTCGCAGAAACGCCCACGACGATGGCCAGCCGCGCCGAGTGCTGGCCCGCAAGTATCACCGCCAAAAGGATGCCCACCAGCCAGACACCCGCGGCCACCCCGGCTTGGTAGAGCGGGATGCGCAGGACCAAGTTGCGCACCATATTGGGATCGTGGTCATCGGGACTGCGCTGCCAGTCCAACACCGGCCGGAACAGCCGCAGGGTCACCGCGATGCCGATGATGACCGCGAAGGTCACGAATAACGTGCCATAGGTCCACAGGTGGGGTGTGTGGGCGATGAAGTCGGAGATCTCCGGCATGGGGAGAAAGAAGACCACGAAGGTCATGATCGCAATGGCACCGATGATGTTGGAGCCAAGGACGAGCGCGGCGTACATCGGCCATTGAGTACCCCATAACCAGCGGGCGCCACGCATCAGTCTATTCATGGTTACTCACTTTAGTTATCCCAGTAGGCTAGGGCGAGTGAATACATCAAGCGTTGCAGAAAGGCTTGCCGACGCCCCCTCCGTCGCCCACACCATCCTCAGTGCTGCCCGCGCGGCGCGGGGTGAGGGCGACCCGCGGGCGATGAGCCACTCCTGGCTGTTTACCGGGCCTCCCGGTGCTGGCCGTTCGCTGGCCGCGCAATGCTTCGCCGCAGCACTCATGTGCACGTCCGCCGACGAGAACGGCAACCCCGGCTGCGGGCGCTGCCCTTCCTGTCAGAGCGTCTTGGCCAAGCAGGAGCATACCGACTTGGTCTACGTGGATCCGCAGGAGCAATTCATCACCGTGGGCGAGGCTCGCGAGGTCATCGGGCGCGCGGCCAGCCTGCCGAGCGTGGCGCCGTGGCGCGTGGTCATCTTCAACAAGGCCGACCGCCTGCGCAACGAGGCCGCCAACGCGTTGCTCAAAACCGTGGAGGAGCCCCCGGAGCGCACCGTCATCATCATGGTGGCGCCCTCGGAGGACCCGGAGGACTTCTCGGTCACGCTGCGCTCGCGCTGCCGGCACCTGTATATCCCGGCGCCGAGTGTGGAGGGCGTCGTCAAGCAGCTCGTCGCCGAAGGTGCTACCGAGGATGACGCGCGCCTGGCCGCCGTGACCACCCTGCGCCACGTGGGCCGTGCGCGGCACCTGGTCAACGACCCCGCCGCGCAGAAGCGCCGCGCCATGGCCATCAACCTGGCCGAGGATGTCTTCCACGGCTCCCAGGCCTTTCAGTCCGTCACAGCGCTGCTGAAGTTTATTGAGAAGGAAGCCAAGGATTCCCACGCGGCGGCGGAGGAGGCGGAGCGCTCCAAGATTGAGCAATCCTTCGGCGTCGGCGCCAAGGGCAAGGGCGTGACGAAGGCGCAGCGCGACGCCCGCAGTGCCCTGAAGGATATGGAAGAGCTCCACAAGAAGCGCGCTAAACGACGCATCTCCGACGGCCTCGACATCGCCCTCGTGGATCTCGCCGGCATCTACCGCGATGCGCTCATGCTGAAAGTCGGCGCTGAGGTGGAGATGACCCACCCGGACTTCGCGGGCCTGGCGGGCGAACTTGCCCAGCGCGTCAGTGAAGACGGTCTGCTGGCCGCCCAGTCCGCCATCCGCACCTGCCGCGAGCAGCTGCCGCAGAACGTCACCCCGCAGGTGGCTTTCGATGGCATGGTGGGCCGCCTGCGCCTGGCCTGCGGCGCGCGCTAACCTGCAGCAAGTGCTGCACGTGCCCCACATCAAGCAGCCCGATTTCTTTCTCAGCCCCGGCCTAGGCTAAACTCTCACGCGGTGCATATACACACTGCATCGTGCCGCCTTAGCTCAGTCGGTAGAGCATCTCACTCGTAATGAGAAGGTCGCGAGTTCGATTCTCGCAGGCGGCTCAAAGAAAAATCCCCCGTGACCTGCGAATCAAGGTTGCGGGGGGATTGTTTCATTAAGTGAAATACCGGCCTCCGTGGCTACATTTTGGCTACATCCCCCAGTTAACTGACGTCATCATGAAGAGCATTAAGCGCTTCTCCAACTTGGTTCAGGTCGTCTGGGAACAAGTCCGCATAGACGTTCAGAGTGACCGCCGCAGACTCATGCCCAAGGAGACCCTGGACGGCTTTCACGTTGGCCCCAACACTGATTGCGAAGCTTGCACAAGTGTGGCGAAGCCCATGGGGGAGGACTGCCGGAAATTCCCCCGGCCTCCCCTCGTCCTCCCACATCTTCGCTGCAGCCTCAACACTTGGCTTAAACATCCGCGCACGATAGTTCCCCACATCGAGACGTTGGCCCTCCGCTGACAGAAACAGCGGACTGTCTGACGGCCTCGACCCAACAAGGTCAATCAACTTTCGGCAAAGGAACTCAGGAACCGGCACGCGCCGATTCTCGTAGGTCTTCGTAGGGCCAACGACCCCGTAGTCTTTGACTGACTTGTCAACATGTAGCCGCCGTGAAACTGGATCGAAATCTCCAACGTCTAAAGCTGCTATCTCGCTTATGCGCGGCCCGCAATACGCCATCGTGTAGATGATGGCTTTCTCGTTGTCGGTGTTCTGTACCTGGACAAGAACCTCGACTTGTTCAGGCGTGAGGTAGGCGCGGCGTGGGTTGCTTTCTCGCTTAACGGAGATCTTTTGAACCGGGTTCGCTGGAATCATCTTCGCCTCAACAGCGGTCTCGCAGAGCGCCCGAAGGACATAGACCGCGCGAAGGATTGTGTCTCGCTTCTTGCCTTCGGCTTGCATGTCAGAGACCCACTGCCGCACGTCTGGAGCTGTAATGCGGTTGACCGGCCATTCACCCCAACGTGAGGCTATGTGAACGTTGTAGGCCGAAAGATTGGTTCGTTTGGTGCGTGGGGCTAGTGCGTCCTGGGAGGGGAGCCATAGTGAGCGAATTTCGGAGATTGTGGCGCGCCCGGCCTGGGGGTGAATGAAGGTTCCGGTGCTCTTGGTTCGTTCGACTTCATCAGCGAACTTTTGGGCATCCTGCTTTCTTTTGAAACCTCGCTTTTTCGTCAGTTTCCGGTCTGGGGTGCGGTATTGCACCATGTACCGCATTGCGCGTTTCTTAGCCTTTTCGTCGCCTTCCTTGTGCTTGAGGTAGTACGGCTCAACGGTCGCCATCTTGGTCATACTCCACTATGTGCTCTTCCTGAATTACGCCATCTAGCTTTATAATCCGGTCTTCGAGTTTTTCGAGTTCTGCCCTCTTCTCTTGCAGTTGATTCACATAGAGGTTGATTGCTTGCCGCTTCGCCGCATCGTCCCCAAGGTGTTCAAACACTTCAAATGGTGTTCGAATGCTCTGAATCTCCACCAGCACGGCACGGAGTTCACGTACTACGTCTAGCAATAGTTTTTCGCGGCTGGGTTCTTCTTCGCTCCGAATATCGAATGATCCTTGAGTCCAACCCAACGAGGATCTGTATTCGCGGCGTCCCTTGACCTCCGCCATCTCGCTACCTGTTTCCATCGAAAAAACGGGGTTGAAGCCATCGGGAATTGTTTGGCGTTCTCCGACAATCCACATGAAAGCATCCAGTTGATTCACGTCTCCTACGGCAGGCAGAAGATTGATGCGCCCGTCAGGAAGCTCAGGAAGAAGCAACGAAACAGGAGGTACGCCCAGCGCGGCCGCAAGTGTTAACCAATCAGCAATCGAAATAGTTTTGCGCACGCCGCGCCGGTATTCGGACACTGCTGTTCGAGAAAGTGGGTTACCGAGCTTCTCGGTTCTTTCGGAGATCCAGCGGTCTGATTTTCCATCACGCGCATTCTCTACCGCACGGCCAATGTTCGCGATTATCTCTTCATGCCACTTTTTTGACTGCATGCCAGTCACTTTAGTGGGTTGTTGACAATTTTTCCAACACCCTGTAAGACTAAATGCATAGCAGTCAATACTGCTAGATTTTGATTTGATTCCAGTCAGTAAGGAGTAAACATGACTGACTACACCCCAGAAGATATGGTGCTTCTCTTCCCGAACACCACACGACAGACGTGGGCACAGATGCGGTACCGAGGAAACGGCCCGAAGTACTACAAGGTCGGGCGCAAAGTGTTCTATCGCCCCCAAGACGTTGAAGCGTGGAAAGAGTCGCAACTTCGTTCCCGCACCGACGAGCTGCCAAAGGAGGCGGCATGAGTGAGCGAATCGAAGTGAAGGTCACTCAGAGCATTCGCCCAGGCGTCACTGACGAGCTTCTCGTTGCTGGTACTCGTACGGAAGTCAGCGCCGAAGTGCTCAGCAACTTTCCCGAAGCCTTCGCCGTAGCTGAGTCTCCCGAGCGCCGCCGGGAGCATGAGGAACCAGCACCACCGGCCAAGCCCCTCGACGAGCACGTTGAAGAACCAGAGGTTCAACGACCGGCCAAGAGCGCCAGCATCACCGAGTGGCGCAAGTTCGCTGAAAGCCTGGGCATCGTCACGACGGGCCTTGTCAAGAAAGACATTATCGCCGCTACTCAATCTGTTTAAGGAGTAATCATCATGAAGAACTACCGCGCCGAAGACTCGCTCGCGTATCTGGCTGACAGTGTTCTCGCTTCGCTCGACGCCGCTAACGCAGAGATTCAGGACTTCAACGGTCGTTGCCCTGAGTTTGACGAGTTGCCGGAGAACCTGCAGAACGCGATCTACATCCTCGACAACATTCGCGACGCCGTCCGCCGTGAGGCGATGCATCACAACGTGCACCGCGCCACTCACTACAGCAATGGGCTTCCGGTTCGCCTGCACTACAAGGGCGAAGTCGTTACCGACCCCGAAGGCATGAGCTACCGCCCGGACAACATCACCACGATGCACCCCGGTGGAACACCTGACGTTGCTATCCCGAACCAGAACACCGCCGCATAAGGAGGCTAACCAAAGTGACCAGCAAAAATGAGAAGACCCCCGCCGGTGCTGCGAACACCAACGAGGGAAAGAACGAGGTTGATATGAACTCGAATACGCATAAGTCTAGCAGCATTGAGCTTCGCCGGGCTATCCACAAGATTGAGGCCGCAATCGCCGACAACAACCGGCGACTTCGCAACATCGACGAGAAGGCAATCAAAGCAACCCCAACGGAGTACCGCGAACTCGACGAGCTGTTCATGGTGGTGCAAAAGCAGAACACCGCTCTGATTAAGCAGCTCCGCAACCTCGTTGAGGAACTCTACGAAGCCTCCCAACGCGAGTGGCGCGCCTCAAGGAAGCGCCGGGAAGAAGCGGAGCAGTACGAAGCCCGCGAGCGTGAGGAAATCACTCGCGTCACAGAGCGCGACGACTTGTCGCCTACTGACCTGCAGTACGAACTTGTAGACCGCTACCGCGCCGGTGGTGACTACATGACCATCCTCGACGCGATGAAAGCTATCGACGACCTCGCCCTGGAGCGCGCCGGTCTCAACTCTTGGGGAGAAGGTGACGACTAATGCAAGAACGCTACGCAGTTGTTGAGTACAAGCCCTATTTCAACATTGTTCGCCATCGTGACGAGTACATGAGCGCAGGACTCCAGAACTACGCCCACGTTCATGTGGTGAAAGAAACCCGTCCAGACGGTCGCCACCGCTGGAAAGCAGACGGAAACAGTTCGAAAAACTACTACTCCGTTATGTTCAGCCGCGACGAGTGGAAGGTCGTTTGTGTCCACACCGACCACCGAACTGGAAGGTCTACAAGGGCACTCTCCCCGGACACCCAGGAGTTCCAAGACATTGCTGCCGAAGTGACCGAGTTCTTCGTCCGCATGAGCACCACCACCATCAACGGATCGGAGGCCCGCAAATGACCGTTAACGCTGACGCTCTTCTCTCAGTAGCGGATCTCCTTCTCGTTGCTGACGCCGAAGACCTACTCCAACACCTCGACCTCCCCAACACCCTCGCAGCATAAGGAGCACCAGCATGGCACGCCGGAACAGGCCCGCATACATCCCAGACATGACCATCACTAAGGAGACCTACAACGGCAAAGAAACCCTCGACCAATACTGCGCAATGCGCGTCGACCACGGACATTCCGACATGGAGTTGAATCCGCTCTACCTCGAATCGAGCATTCAAAACCACCTCTTCGACATCCTGGCAGAGCACATCGACCAACACGACTTCAACCTCTGCCAAATCGCCGAAGTCATGTCGAACGCGGCGATCGAAGCACTCCGAAATACGGACTTAAACAAGTTCCCGTATGGCCCTCACGACTACTAAATCAACCCGTTAGCCCTACTGGCAGGCGCCAGCGTTCGAGCCGCTGGAGGGCACCAGGCCCACGCACAGAAAGGTGCATCAACAGCGTGGGCATCCCGATAAGTACAACTCCATTTCGCCTCTCCGACTGTCATCCCATGAAAGAAAAATTCTCGAAGTGTATAGCGCTGACAACTCTTATCAACGATTCATCGAAGCCGTAGAACGAAGCGGTCTCCACTACCGCGAACTCGAATCCGGTAAACGTGCCCAGGTGCAAACACCCGGCCATAGTGACCAAGACCGAGGAACGAGCATCACCTATAACGGGACTCAGCTTCTCGTCTACTGCCACAACGGAGACACTGACGAAGTACTCGACCACCTCGGAATGACCAAGAAGGATCTCTTCGATAGTCCGAGTGGTGTTCGTTATGAGTATAGTGACGGTCGTTTCGTGCACCGCTCACCAGAGAAGTTGTTCAAACAGTCTGGCAACACGAAGGGTACTAACCTTTACGGCCTGGCCTCGTTGGCCACACCTGGCCCGGTCTACGTAGTCGAGGGCGAGAAGGACGCCACCACCGCCGCTAACGTTTGGCAGGCCGCTGCAGTCTCTCAAGCCCAGGGGGCGAACACTAGCCCCGCCAAGGCCGACTGGACGCCGCTTAAGGGCCGTGACGTCATCATCGTTGCCGACAAGGACAGCCAAGGCGAGAAACGCGCCTACAGTGTCCTGACACACCTCACCGGCCTCACCGCCCGCCCCGAATCGGTTCGCATTGTTCATGCCGCCGAAGGTAAAGACCTCTCCGACCATATCGCCGCCGGGCACACTGCCGACGACCTCGTTGCTGTTGGTGAGAAGGTAGGTCGCCGCCGCGTGAAGCTCGTCAAAGCTGGCAGCGTGAAAACCGAGAAAGTTGATTGGCTCATTCCCGAATGGATTCCCGCGAACATGCTCACCCTTCTCGCCGGGCGTGAAGGTATCGGTAAGTCAACAATCGCCTGCAGTTGGGTAGCTGAGTTCAGCAACCGGGGCATGAAGTGCGCCTACCTCAACTCCGAAGATTCCCGCTCATTCACCGTCAAACCTCGCCTGCAGGCTGCAGGAGCCAACCTCGACAACGTCTTCTTCATCGACGTTGAGACAGAGACCGGAACCGAAGGACAGCTTCGCCTACCACAGGACACTGACCTTCTCTTTCGTGAGCTTTCCGACCAGGGCGTGAAGTTCGTCATCCTCGACGCCGCGAAGTCATCAATGGATCCGAAGCTCGACGGCTACAAGGACGACCACGTCCGTCAATTCCTTGAACCGCTCGCAGCTGGCGCGGACAAGTACGGTGTCACCATCGTTGGCCTGGCGCACTTCGGAAAGAAAGAAGGCAGCGACACAGGCCGTCTTCTTCTTGGTTCCATCGCCTGGAGTCAGATTGCTCGTAGTGTGCTCGCCGCCGCGATAGACAACGACGGCAGGCTTATCGTGACCAACACGAAGGCGAACCTAGCGCGTGGCATTGTATCCCGCGAAGCCTCCATTGTGTCTCGACCGCTGCAGCTCGACGATGGATCGCTTACCGAGCTAGGTGTCGTTGAATGGGGCGAGTTCACTGATACTCCCGCCACTGAGCTTCTTGAGCAGAACGACAGTGACGAGACCCCTGACGACCGTACTGACGCCGAAGTGTGGTTGGAGGATTACCTCACCGAGCGTGGCCCAACCCCGCGTGCCGAAGTTCTTAAAGCCGCGAAGAAGGCCGCAGTGGCATCCGAGCGCACCATCAAACGAGCTTTCAAGAATCTTGGTGGCGAGTCTCATTCTGCAGGGTTCCCGCGAGTGGCGACGTGGTCGTTGCCCAGTCGGGACAGTCGGGCCAACGTCCCCCTAGGGGTAAATAATCGTGGCCCAACTGGCCCAACTGGCGATATGCAGGCAAAACACGATGGCCCAACTGGACAAAAATCACAGTCGGGCCACGGGCCACACACTGGCCCAACTGGAGAGCTTTTCACCCTCAATACGCCTAATTCTCCCCATGGAGATGACATTGAGGCCGCAATCCTCGACGCCCTCGACACCACCCGAGGGCAGTCCGCCGACCAGATTCAGAAACACCTCACCAAGCAACAGCTCGACCAAGCCGGAGACTTCTACACCATCATCGAACACCTCCAGATGAAGGGACTTATCCGCATCAACGAGCGCGGCCTGTACGTGCGTAAGGAGACAGCATGAGAGCACGATTCAGGGCACCAGGCCTTAAGTGGCGAACTGGAGACCTCAGCATCGACGACGTCAGAGATAGCAAACGGCATCGCTGCATGAGTTTCATCATCACCTCGCACGATGGGAAATCAGTTGCGTTCGAAATCAAGGACAAAGACATCTATCGCCTCGCTGACAGCATCGTCGACCATGTTGAGGCGTTCGAACTGGGAAAGAAGGCCCAGCAATGAGTAAGCCGTTCTTCATCTCAGGAGACTTCATGATTCTTGGCTACAACGACGCTCGCAGCCTATCCACTACGGTTCTCGCCGCCGCTGACCTAGCTCAACGGCATGGGGCGAACCTCAACCCGAAGATTCTTCACTTAGCGGCCCAGATTCATTCCGCAACAGGACATTCGGAACCAGTACGTCCCACCTTCGAAGACACTGCAGAGTATGAGCAAATCACCACAGCTAGCGCCGCCGAAATCCTCGGGTGCTCAGAGCGCAACGTTCGCCGCCTGGCGCAACGAGGCAGACTCCCCGGAGTTCGAAACGGCAAACCTTGGTACTTCAACCGCGAAGACGTTGAGGCGTACCGCGATTACAGGTGATGTGCTCGCAATCCACAACAACTATGAAGGGAGACTTATGTCTTACTCAATCCCGCTGGACTTTCGGCAAATCATGAATTGCTGCCCGATTGACCGAAACCTCAAGCCCGCTGACGGCGTCAACAGCGAAGTCGCTTTCACTTTCGCCCCGTACATCGTCGATTCTCCGTCGGTTCCCGCCTACTCGAATCCGTCCTACCTGGCGACCTGGCTTCTCGGGTACTGGGCAGGCCAAGACGAGGCAACCAACAACACCGAAGGAGATAAGTAAATGAGTTTCTACCCTGCACGCGCAGACTACAAGGACGGCGTTATCAGCATCGATGAAGCGCTCTCCAACCCAACGGTAATCGCGTCCCGAGTTGCTGAAATTGCCTCCGCCAACCTTCTCGTTGACACCATCTTCTCCAACGATTCTGGCCCGGTTGAAGGTGGCACCGTCATCTACTCGAAGACCACCGAGAAGAACTTCTACACCGACAACGACGTCACCGCCCGCCAACCCGGCGACGAGTACGCCGTCGTCTACCGTGAGCGCCCCGAAGCGGAACTCGCCCGCGTAGAAGACTACGGTGGCAAGTTCGCAATCTCCGACGAGGCCCGCAAACGAAACCTCACCGTCGACTTCGACAACGACGTCACCGCACTGTCCAACACGATTCGCCGCAAACTCAATCAGCGCGCAATGGAAACCATCGCCGCCGCCGACGAATCTGGCGAAACCAACTCCATCGCCCACACCGGCACCAAGTGGAGTGACCTTGTTCTCGAAGGCGACCCGGCCACCATCACCGCCCCGAACGAGCGCCCCACCTCGTCTATCGCTGACGCCTTCGCCATCGC
Source organism: Corynebacterium sp. HMSC056F09 (assembly GCF_001815785.1). NCBI lineage: Bacteria > Bacillati > Actinomycetota > Actinomycetes > Mycobacteriales > Corynebacteriaceae > Corynebacterium > Corynebacterium sp. HMSC056F09. Next base: position 34,143 of record NZ_KV821917.1, on the reverse strand, counting down.
AGAGACCAAGGAGCTGGGCATCACCTACAGCAAGATGTTGGTCAACCCGCTCACCAAGTCCCGAATCCTCGCAGCATACGGCCCCAACATGAAGGCCATGCTCGACACCTTCGGACTGGAACTTATCTCTTCGAACTACGTCCCGAAGGAGAAGACCTACCTCGTCGACCCCGGTAAGGCTGGCTTCGTGCGTTACGAAGAATCACTCACCGTGACCACCTGGCGCGACGAGCACCACCGCCAAACCTGGGTACAGGGCTACGCCATGCCAGTCATGGGCATCACCCTTCCCGCCGCCATCGCAACCATCAACAACGTCTAGGAGGCCACGATGTACCACAACCAAATGAAAGAACGCTTCAACCCCGGAACCGACCTCACCGCCAACGCCAACGAGGCCGTTACCGGTAAGACCTTCCTCGGATACGCCGCCGCCATGAAGCGCGGCCTTATCACCGTCGCCCCGGCCAAACCAGGCGAAGCCATCGCCGGTGTATGCAAGTACGACGCCAAGCCCGGCGACCTCGTAGGAGTCGCACGCGGATCCGGCCGCATCGTCACCGTCACCGCCGCCGCAGCGCTCACCGCCGGTGCCGCCGTATCAGTAGGAGCCAACGGGAAAGCCGCCCCGGCTGGCGACGGCGTCACTGTTGGTTGGGCTGTCGACGACGCTGACGAAGGCGACGACGCCCTCATTAGCCTGGCGCACTAGCCCCAAGGAGTGGACACCAAGATGAACGAGATACTTATCTACGACGTCATCGGAGAAGGCGACAGCACCGCACACAGTGTCCGCAAGCAACTGTCCACCATGACTGGCAAGGTCACTGTCCGAATCTCAAGCCCAGGAGGCGACGCCTACCAAGGAGTCGCCATCATGAACGCACTGAGAAACTACCCCGGCCACGTGACCACCATCGTCGACGGAGTCGCCGCCAGCGCCGCCAGCTACATCGCAATCGGTGGAGGCAACACCGTACTCATGGCACCCAACAGCGAACTCATGATTCATGAAGCTTTCCGCACTGCTAACGGCAACGCCACACAGTTAGAGAAGCTCGCCGCCGACCTCGACCGCGTATCGGCAAACATCGCCTCAATCTACGCAGAGAAAGCCGGTGGCACCCTCGACCAGTGGCGAACACTCATGAAGGAAGAAACATGGTTCAGTGCTCGCGAAGCTGTTGAAGCTGGACTCGCTAACGGCATCAACCAACACGCAACGCCCGTCGCTCACAACGACGCGAAGGTCTACGCCCTGGCGCAGAACTACCGATACACGGGACGCGACAACGCGCCCACACCAAACCTGACACAACTCCGAAGGAGCCGAACAATGGGAATCTTCGATAACTTTTCCCGCAACGAAACCACGCCCGAAGCTGCAGCACCATCGTTCAGTGAAGGACAGTGGGAAGAACTCACCAGCCTACTCAACCTAGACGTTGAGTCCGCCACCATCGACGACGTCATCACCACCATCAAGGACATCATCGCCGCCGGTAAGAAGCTCTCCGAAAGCAACCAAGAAGAAGCGGCCCTCAACATCCTCAACCACGCCGCCGAAGCACCCGTCACCGTCGACCGACGAGTCTGGCGCGAAATGCAAGAAGCGATCCATCGTGGTGTGACAGCACGCGACCAAGACGACCGCCTGGCCGCTGAACAAGTCGTTAACCAAGCAATCCGAATCGGTAAGGTCTCATCCACCCAACGAGAAGACTGGATTAAAAGCTACCTCAACGACCCCGAGAACACGGTTCGCGCCATAAACCAGCGTGAGGAAATCCCCCGCGTTGAAATTGGTCATGGCCGCTCACCTGACTGGGAGAACAACGACACTCCGCAAGGCTGGGTTCGCTAACGACAATCACCTTCCCTGAGCTCTCGCGCCTCACCGGCACGGGAGCTCTTTTTAATCCCCCGCGCTGGAATCTTAGGCGGGTTAGCCGTCTGACTCCGCCCCGTCTGCCCACGAGTCAGCCCGTCTCTCTCCGCACTCAGTTCCAGATTTTTCGGGCCTGCGTGGCTACGAAATGGCTACACTCGCTAGAAATTGGGGGAAATTAAGCGATAGTCAGCGAAACCAAAAGGCCTGTTAAAGTAGGGTTTCTGACTATCTTGGTTCCTCATATTCTTTCTCGTAATGAGAAGGTCGCGAGTTCGATTCTCGCAGGCGGCTCCACTTAGACGTCGGATTTGATAAGTACCCTTTTGCGTTAGCGAGTATCGCTTAGGGGGGGTGTGAAAAATCGCTTGCGTTAGCGGGTTTGGGTTTTGCGTTAGCGGGTATCTTGTTTGCCCTAGTAAAATGCGTATTCAGGGTTTAACGCGCTAACGAAGCGTTAAACCTAAGGCCGTTTCACGAGGAGGTGTGTGGTGAGATCGTATGCGTCCGGCGATGAACTAGCCGCAGAGATTACTAAGCGTGGCGAACTTTTTATCGGCGAGTTCGTAGGCGTTCCTGGCGATGGTTGGGACCGGCTGGTTGACGGTGTTGACCGCACGCCCCGGCAGATGATCGCCTACCAGCTTGGCTGGATGGAATTACTGCTCGGCTGGGAACGTGACGAACAAGCCGGTCTTGACGTGGTGACTCCGGCACCTGGTTTTAAGTGGAATCAACTGGGCGGATTGTATGAATCGTTCTACCAACGCTGGGAGCAGGTATCTACTGAGGATTTGATCGACAGGTTCAAGATCCTGCTTGGTGAGATAGTCAAAATGGTGGGCGGTCTAACCGAATCAGAATTGTTTAGTTCGGGTCAGCGTGCGTGGGCTTCTTCCACCCCGTCGGCGTGGCCGGTGTGGAAATGGGTGCATATCAACACCGTCGCGCCATTTACGACGTTTCGCACCAAAATCAGGAAGTGGAAGAAACTGGCAGCCTGCTAGCAATAGGCACGGTGATTTCAGTGCCGATTCTGAAGACGAACTGGATCTCGTTGGCTCCGATAACGGCATGGTCGATAAGCGCTGTCCACTGGGATGGTTGAAAATGCTGGATGGGCTTGTCGGCCAACTGGGTGTAGGCGGTTTTGATCGCAGTGGCCTTGGCACTCTTGGCAGCAATCTCGGCCTCGATGGCTTGTTTGCGGCCCAGGGTTTTCTGGTATCGCGCTTCTAGCTGGGTGTAGCGGGCGAGGTATTGGTCCTGGTCTTGCGCTACCCGCTGATTTTCTGCAACCAATGATTCAATCTCGCTGGCAAGAGCGCGGATTTTCTCGTCTAGGCGCTTGGACTCCGCTTCGAGCTGGTCTGTATTAAACATGGCGTCGATGACCTGTGGTAGGTGGCTTTGTCCGCGTTATTGTTCAGCCAGCTGGTTTAGCGCGGCGAGGAACGCGGTCTGGATTTGCTCATCACGCAAGGTAGCGGTCTGGCAGGGACGGGGATGGTCGTATTTTTGGTTGCACTGCCAGATCGTGTGCTTGTATTTAGTGTTGGATGCCCAGGTTTTGCGTCCGTACCAGGATCCGCAATCTGCGCATTTGAGTCGGCTGGCAAATAGGCCGATTTTGGAGCTGTTGGTTGCGTGGCGGGTGGCCAACTCGTATTGAACCTGATCCCAGACGGGCGCATCAATAATCGGCTCGTGGTTTCCGGTGACGTAGTATTGCGGGACTTCGCCCTCGTTTACTTCGATTCGTTTGGTTAGGAAGTCAGCGGTGAACGTTTTCTGGAGCAGGGCGTCGCCTTTATATTTCTCATTGGTCAAGATGGAGCGCACGGTTGAGGTGGACCAGTTGGTTTTACCTCGCGGAGTCAAAATACCGCGACGCTGTAGCTCGGCACGGATTTCGGTGATCGATGAGCCGTCTAGAAACAGCTGGTAGATCAAGCGCACGGTCGGGGCTTGAGTCTCATCAATAGCGAGGTTACCGTCAGCGCCTTTCTTATATCCCAGTAGCGAGGAGTAGGGCACCATGACTTTCCCATCAGCGAAGCGTCTGCGATGTCCCCAGGTGACGTTCTCAGATATGGAGCGAGATTCTTCCTGGGCAAGACTACTCATGATGGTGATGAGTAGTTCGCCTTTAGAATCAAGGGTGCTCAAAATGGCTTCAAAGCACTAGATAAACACAGCACAAGAATTTCGGGAAGCACCCTCAGTAGTCCAAGCGTCACTAGCCAGCGTCTGTGGCCAAGTGCAGCTTGTTTCTGCTTGCGCCGGTAATAGACTTGGCGGCGCACATGAGCGACGACATCGCCTTCCTCATCGATGATGTCCACGTCGAACCAATGCAAATACTTCTCACCGTTGGCCGTCTTTTCTTCGATGAGCGCGTAAGTCTCCTCGGGGATACGCATATCGGCGGTGACCGTGCCGCGGCCGGGTTTCAGGTACTTAATCTCACCAGCGGCATCCCAGATGCGGTACTCCTTGCCCAGTCGATGCATGGACGCAAGCATGAAGAACGGGTCCGTCATGGCGGAGAGCGTGCCACCGAAGGCAACACCCATGGCGTTCTTGGTCAGCATGTTTGGCCTGTGGCTGACAACGACGCGAGTGCCGTCATCAGCAAATTCTTGGATCTTGATGCCAGCGCCCAAGAAGGGCGGCCAGAATCCCATGAAGCGCTTGAGCTGGCGTGCAGAAAAGCGGGCCATGAGGAAAGCTCCGTATGAGTTGTGGGGGACAGGTGGGCTAAATGGCGCCAACTCTACCGTTACGGGATAGGGGATAGTTTCGGTCCGTAGCGTGCCGTTTGCCATGGTGACATTTGGCTATATCTCCAGATAACTGGCGAAGTAGATTTACTACAAAATTAATTGCTATTTGCCGTCGTTGCCTTGGTTACCGGAGTCACCGTACATGGTGGTCTTCAGAATTGGCCCCAGAGTGAGGATAGAGGTGCCAAACCCTGATACGACAAGGGTCGCAGCTGGGCCGATGGCACTTACAACAGGTGCCCCGATGATGTATCCAATAAGCATTGCGGAGCTGTTAATTGAACCCATCGTAGAAAGGGCTTTGGGTTTCACTTCATCAGGTACGGATCCGACAACGATTATGCGTAGTGCGGCCACCTGAGCAGCATTGCAGACTCCGCCCAGGAGGAAACATGGGATGCAGAGCCACAATGAGGGAAATAGTCCAGGTAAAGCTATGAAACACCCCATAGCGAATCCTGCCCCGGCCAGGACTTTCCCAGCGTTCTGTGAGTGAAGGCGAGCTGAAAGCCGTGCGCCAAAGATGCGGCCCACGATAAATGCTTGGGCAATGATGGCATATAACGTACCGCTGACGTGGAGGGTCTGTGTCGCATAGAAGACAAGCGAAACGTTGAAAATCGAGGTGCAGATAATTGCTCCCCAAATGCTGGTTAACGCGGACCGAGCGCTTCTATTCTTCAGCAAAAGGGAAGGTGCTTCGAGGACCTTCTGGAGAAAACTCGGTGAAGAATCTTTGGTTTCTGAATGAAGCAGTGTTTTCGGGGGCGAGGATTTATAAAGGAAATAAAAAGCAAGTAGCGAGACTCCAACGGCGCAAGCTTCAACGAAGAGCGCTGTCTGCAGGTTTCTTTGGTCCAGTAGTAATCCACCTAGAGGTGGTCCAAGGAATCCACTGCCAAGTCGGGCTGTGTCCAAGAGGGAGAAGGCTTTCGCCTGCTGTCCTTCGCCGACCTGAGAGTCAGCGATGGTGAAAATGGATGGAATTGACAGTCCGCTTAAGCATGCGGTGACGAGATTTCCGACAATGAGGATCAATGGCTCTGGATAGGCTGCCATTGATAACAGGCCCAGAAGATCTAAGAAGAGTGCAGCAAGCGCAATGTGATAGCTGTTGAATTTGTTGAAGAGTGGGGCCAGAAAGGGGACTGCAAAAACTTGAGCGCAAGTACCCGAGATGAAGATGCTTGCCACCAACAGTTCGCCTTTGTTGAGTTCGGCGAAGTGGAGTGAAATCGAGAGGCTGGTCATTGACCCGCACACTGACAATAAAAAATATGTGGCGGTCAAGGTGTAGATAGATGAAAGTCCTTCGTCACCACTGTTTCTAGGGGGATGCATTTAGGCTGCAACTGTTTCGTTGCCCTGGCCGCTGAACGGACCTGAACCTCCTACTGTGACTACTTCGGAAAGCGTTTCGGAGGTAAGCATTATTTCTCCCATATGTGATGACGATTACATACAACAAGGTAATGATGTGAGTCTCTCATTTCAAGGGCGTAGCGGAGGCAGCTCTTGCACTGTGTACAGGAAAAAGTAGTGCTAGCGCTAGTGACCTTCGCTCTCGTGCGAAACACAATACAGAGCATGAAAAAGCTTGTGGTTGGCATGATTGCCGTGGTGGCCGTGATTGTGGTGGCGTTTGTAGGGTTTGTGGGATTCATGCAGTGGGTGGACGCAGACAGCGTGACCGGTGATGACGGCGTGGCTGCCGGATATAGCGCTGAGACAGGTGGCCCGCTGGAAGCGTCGTTTGCGGGCGAGGGGCCGCACGAGGTCGACGTGCGGCGTGATGGCGACGTGACCATCGCGGCACCGACAGGCGCGGGACCGTTTCCGGCGGCGGTCATGGCTAATGGCACGAACACGCCGCTGAGCAGCTACCTGCCCGTGGCGGAGCACCTGGCTAGTTGGGGCTTCGTGGTTGTCGGCGATGAGACTCCCCACACAGGTACAGGAGAGAATGTCGTGCACTTGATTGAGCGCTTGCCGGAACTGGATTCTCGTGCGGACCGATCACGAGTCGGCATTTTTGGCCACTCACAGGGTGGTGCGGGTGCCATCAACGCTGCGGCCCACACGGAGGTAGCAGCTGTGTATGCGGCGAGCCCGGCCTCCCACAAAGTGGCACAGTCCAATGACTGGGACTACAACACGGCTGACGTAGAGGAACCGCTATTCCTGATGACGAGCGATGGCCGTTCGGACCGCTGGCTTGTTAGTCCGTGGTCAGACTTGCAGGAGAACTTTGAATCAGCTGGTGGTCCGGCAATCATTGCCCGCCGCCTGGGCGCGGACCACAAGGACGTTCTAGAGTTCGGGGACAGTTACGCCACCGCGTGGTTCCGCTACATTCTTGCTGATGATCCTGATGCGAGAGATGTGTTCGTTGGCACCTCACCAGCGGGCGCCGGTGAGCTAGCGAGCAACGCGCTTTGGGACCGAGTGGCCACCCGCGGCTGGTAGTTCGCGGGGTCTTTCGCCATCCCATGCGGTGTACCGAACACGCAAAAAGCTACCTGTGCTCACACGCCTCTTTGCAGGAGGCGTGGTTCACAAAAATCGGCAGCCCTGATAAATTTCAAATGAAGTGTCAACCGGGCGGTGCCACGCCAGCCTGTACAAACAGAATCGAATGAGTTATGCAGACAGAGGCGAAAGGCCACGTCGAGGGCCTCTACATTGATGAGAACTTCGAGCTGCGCGCCGGAGCCGTCACGTTCGGGGAGAACATTGAGGGCATAGTGCTTGGCGACGTCCCCGCAGCCGAGGCCGCCTGGCACGCCGGGGACCCGGATGCGTTGCTGTGGGTGCCCGGTTTCGTGGACCTGCACAACCATGGAGGCAATGGCGGGGGCTTCCCCAACGGCGACTATGAGCAGTGCCTGGCCGCCGCCCGCTTCCACCGCGCGCACGGCACCACGACGTTGCTGGCCAGCTTGGTCTCCGGCACGCAGGAAGAGCTGTGTGCCCGGGCTGAGCTTTTGGCCCAGCTGGCTGAAGAAGGCGAGATCGCCGGCATCCACATGGAGGGCCCCTTCATCGCGGCGGCCAAATGCGGCGCGCAGGACCCTTCGCGCATCGTGCCGGGCGACCCGGACTTCTTCCGCGCAGTCATCGCCGCGGCCCGCGGCCACCTGCGTTCGATTACTTTCGCACCGGAAACGGAGAACGTCGACAAGCTGCTCGACGTCTGCGCGGAGCATGGCATCATCGCCAGCCTGGGCCACACCGAGGCCGATTACGACACCACGCTGAGCGTTATCGCCAAGGCTAAGGAGCTCGGCCTGACCGTGACTGGAACGCACCTCTTTAATGGCATGCCTTCTATTCACCACCGCGCGCCGGGCCCGGTAGCGGCCTTGCTTACCGCAGCGAAGGCGGGCGATGTGTCCGTCGAGCTCATCGCAGATGGCGTGCATCTTGTCGACGGCGCCGTGGACATGGCTCACAGTCACCGCGCCTTCGCCATCACTGATGCCATGGCGGCGGCCGGCATGGCCGACGGTGACTATGAATTGGGCTCCCTGCCCGTCACGGTGAGCGGGGGAGTGGCGCGCGTGCCCAGCGGCGCTATCGCGGGCGGTACCTCCACCTTGGCTCAGCAATTCATCAGTTTCGCCGCGCGCCATGGTCTGGGCGAGGCGGTGCGTTTTACCTCCACCACGGCAGCCGACGTGTTGGGGGAGACGAATCTAGGCCGCATCGCGGTTGGCGCGCGCGCCAACCTGGTGGGCCTCAATGCCCAGTTGGAACCAGTGCGCGTCATTGTTGGCGGTGCTGATATCCCGCTCGACCGTTAAAAATCTAGACGTTAAATAAAGAAGCAACGAGGAAGGCAGCTCATGGACATACTTATTCGATCTACCCCCGCCGAGGTGGCCGTGGAAGCCGCGAACATTTTCGCGCATTACGCCAACGCCGGGTCCACCCTGGGCCTCGCCACGGGATCGACCCCGGTGGCGATGTACAAGGAACTCATCGCCCGCTATGAGCGCGGCGAGGTGAGCTTTGCCCGCAGCCGCGCATTCCTGCTCGATGAATACATCGGGCTGGAGCGCACCCACGAGCAGTCCTACTATTCCACCATTCGCCGCGAATTCACCAGCCACGTGGATTTCAACGACGACCTGGTGAAAAGCCCCGCTGGTGACGCGGACGACCCGGCAGCCGCCGCGGCCACCTATGACAAGGCCATCCGTGATGCTGGCGGCGTGGATATCCAACTGCTGGGCATCGGCGCCAACGGACACGTCGGCTTTAACGAGCCTTCCAGCTCCCTGACGTCGCGCACCCACGTCACTACTCTGCACCCGCAGACCGTGAACGATAACTCCCGTTTCTTTGACACCGTGGACGAGGTGCCGCGCTTTGCCGTCACTCAAGGACTGGGAACGATTAACGAGGCGCGTCGCCTGCTCTTGCTGGCTACCGGTAGCAACAAGGCCAATGCTGTGCGCGACATGGTGGAAGGCCCACTGTCTGCACACTGCCCGGCCTCAATCCTGCAGTTGCACCAGCACGCCACGGTGATTGTGGATGAATCCGCTGCTTCCCAGTTAGAGGACCGCGAGTACTACATTTTCGCCGACCAACATCGTCCTCACCGCCCACTCTTTTCCTAAAAACTCCATCTAATTCCTTACTAGTGTGAAAGGACTCCTCGCATGAAAGTCGATGTCATGGGGCCGCTGCAGCGGCTCGGAAAAGCCCTCATGGGCGCCGTGGCGGTGCTGCCCGTCGCGGCGATCCTCTGCGGTGTTGGTTACTGGATCTCCAGCGCCGCCGGCCCGGATAACCTCGCCGCGCAGCTGCTCATCAGCTCCGGTGATGCGGTGCTGGCTAACCTGGGCTGGATCTTCGCCATCGCCATTTCCTTCGGCCTGGCCAAGGATTCCAACGGTGCCGCGGCACTTTCTGGTTTCCTGGCCTTCGCCACGTTTATGAAACTGCTCGGCCCGGAGGCTGTGGCCGGCTACCGTGGTATCGAAGACCCCACCGCGCTGACCGGCGATGAGGCGCTGGAATGGGCCGCGGAAGGCTGGAATGCTGTGGGCGGCGGCAACGTCCTCTTCGGCATCCTCGCCGGCATCATGGCGGCCTGGGTATATAACCGTTTCCACGGCACCAAGCTGCCGGACTTCCTCGCCTTCTTCTCTGGCCGCCGATTGGTGCCGATCCTTACCGCGATCTTCGCCATGGTTGTTTCCGGGATCCTCTACTTTGTGTGGCCGTTCATCTACAACGCGCTGTTCAACTTCGGTACCTCCATCCAGGGCCTGGGCGCGGCGGGTGCCGGCATCTACGGCGTGGCCAACCGCCTGCTCATCCCGACTGGCCTGCACCACGCACTGAACTCCGTCTTCTGGTTCGACGTCATCGGTATCAACGACATCGGTAACTTCCAGGCCGGCCAGGCCACCATCGACGCCGCCGCGGCCGCGACCTCTGCCGCTGATTGCCCGGGTATTTGGGCCAACGGCCAGTGCACGGTCGAGGGCGTCGTGGGCCGCTACCAGGCGGGCTTCTTCCCGGTCATGATGTTCGGTCTGCCGGGTGCGGCACTCGCCATGTACCTGCGCGCGGATAAGAGCAAGCGCAAGGTCGTCGGCTCCCTCATGGCCGCCGGCGCTTTGGCTTCCTTCTTCACCGGAGTGACCGAGCCGCTGGAGTTCTCCTTCATGTTCGTCGCCCCGCTGCTCTACGTGGTGCACGCGCTACTGATGGGCCTGTCCGTCTTCATCGCCTCCGCCATGGAGTGGACCGCCGGCTTCGGTTTCTCCGCCGGTTTCGTGGATATGCTGCTCTCCTCCCAGAACCCGCTGGCCAACAAGTGGTACATGCTGCTGGTCATGGGCGTGGGCTTCTTCTTCCTCTACTTCGTCATCTTCTACTTCCTCATCGGCTGGCTGAACCTGAAGACGCCGGGCCGCGGCGAGGATGAGGCCGACGACGCGGCGGATTCCGTCAGCGGCGATGACAAGACCGCAGCCGATGCCGCGCGCATCATCGAAGGCCTCGGCGGCAAGGACAACATTGACTCCCTGGACTACTGCACCACGCGCCTGCGCGTGGGCGTCAAGGATCGCGCGCTTGTCGACGACTCCGTAATCAAGCGCGCCGCCGTCTCCGGCGTCATCCACCCCTCGGAGAAGAGCGTCCAGGTCATCGTGGGCCCGGCCGTGCAGTTCATGTATGACGAGGTCAGCCACCAGCTGCGCCACGGTTCTCCGGTCCTGGCCACGGCGGGTGCTGCGACCGCGGCTGGAGCCAGCGCGCCGGCCAGCGCCGCTTCCGCTCAGAGCGTCAGCGGTGACGCAGCGGATGTCGAGGTGTGTGCCCCGTTCGCCGGAGACGTCGTCGAGCTCTCCCAGGTCCCGGATGCCTCCTTTGCGCAGGGCATGGTGGGCGAAGGCTTCGCCGTTATGCCTGAAACCGTCGATGCCTTCGACGTCTGCGCGCCCGTTGACGGCACCATCACCATGGTCTTCAAGACGGGCCATGCCTTCGGTATGCAGACCGCGGATGGGCTGGACCTGCTCATCCACATCGGCATCGACACCGTGGAGCTCAAGGGCGAAGGTTTCACGGCCCTGGCCAAGAAGGGCGATACCGTCACCGCCGGCACGCCGATCATCGCGGTGGAGGCGCAGAAGCTGCGCGAGCGCGGCGTCAACCTCATCACCCCGGTGGTGTGCCCCACGGCCAAGCAAGTCGCTGGTGTCGACATTGCCCGCGAGGGTCATGTCCAACCAGGCGAGGTTGCGGCCACCGTCAAGCGCAGCAACTAACCTGATTCGGCCCATCTCAAGGGATGGGCCGGCGGGGCCAAATCCCAGATATAAAAACTGCCCGAGTTGCCAAAAACAACGTTGCTCCCTGCGGTGAGGAGCGAAGGTTTTGGCAACTCGGGCAGTTGTGGCTCGGAGGGCCCTATTTCAGCCGGGAAATCTGGAGTGAAGACGCCGGCTAGTCGGTATTGCTCAGCAGGCGCGGCACCACCTTGCCCGTGGCGTTGCGCGGCAGCTTGTCCAGGAAGTGGACGTCGCGCGGCACGGAGTGGTCGGCGAGGTTCTCGCGGACCCAGGTGCGGATGGCGTCGGCAGTCACGGTGTTGCCCAAGGCATCGCGCGTGGTCACGGCCCACACGGCGATGCGCTGGAAGGTGGTTTCATCCTCCACGCCGCCGGCATGCACTTCCGCGATGCCCGGCATGGTTTCAAGCACCTCCGTCACCGACTGCGGGTGCACGTTCTCGCCGCCGACGATGATCATGTCATCGGCGCGGCCCACCACGTGCAGGTAGCCCTCGGGGTCGATATAGCCCAAGTCACCGATGGAGATGAGGCCATCAACCTTGTTGAGCGGAATCTTCGGGTTGGTATAGCCAATGAGCGCGGTGGAGTTGGTCAGATAGATTTCGCCGACCTCGCCGCGCGGGACTTCTTTGCCATCCTCATCGAGGATGCGCAGCTTCGTGCCAGAGGCAATCTTGCCGCCGATGGTTGGGTCCTTAGCCACCTCTTCCATGGTGGCCGTCGATGCCAGCGCCAGCTCCGTGGAACCATAGACGTTGCAGAGAATCGGGCCGAAGCGCTCGTGGGTTTCTTTGACAATCTCCGGGGTCAGCGCATGTCCTGCAGAAGCAATGAACTTCAGGCTTGAGGTGTCATAGGCCGAATCTGGGTCGGCCTGCACCATCTGGCGGAAGAAAACGGGGGAGGAGAGCAGGCCATCAAGTTGGTAGCGCTGGATGTCATCGAGCGCGGCCGCCGGGTCAAAGACGCGGCGGGTGACAATGGTGTTGCGCAGGCCCAGCGCGATGTTGAGGCAGGCCCAGCCCCACGTGTGGAAGATGGAGGCGGTCATTTGCACCTTCTGGTCCCCACGCCACGGCACCGCATCCACGATGGAGGCAACCACCACGGGCAGAGTGGGCTCTGGGCGCATAATGCCCTTGGGGATGCCGGTGGTTCCGGAGGACATGAGCACGATATGTCCGTGCTTGGGCCAGGTGGGAAGCTTCTGCTTCTCGACGTCCCGCGGGTTCACCACGATTTGGTGCAGCGTCGGGGCCTCGGCCAGCTCAGCCGGGATCTCCTCGCCGGAATCATGACCAATCACGACCTGCAGTCCAGCAACGGGGCTGGGGCTAGCGCTGTCTGCGGGGGCAAGGCGGTCAACGAATTCATCGTCGATAACGAGCACGTTGATGCGGTTTTCCTCAATGCATCCGGCGAGCTGCTCAGGGGAGGAGCCAACGTTGAGTAGGAAGATGTGCGCTCCGGCATAACCTTTGGCGGCCAGCGGGGTGATAATGCCCCGCCCATTGCGAGCCATGACGCCGAGACGGATCTCGTCGAGGCCCAGGGAGAGCAACCAGCGCGCGAAGGTCTGGGATTGTTCGCGCAGCTGGCGGTAGGTGAGTGCCCCGTCATCGTCGATAAGCGCTAGGCGTTCTGGGCAGGTCAGGTAGGCCTGCTCCACCTCGCGGGCGGTGGTGAAGCGGTAGCGGGCGAGAATCGGCGCGGTGGAGACCACTGCCCGTGGGCCGCCAGCGGGGCTAATAAGGCCGGCGCGAAAGAGGGCGGGGACAAAACGCGCGAGAGCGGCGGCATGGAAGGTGAGATCAGAAAGCTTCATAGGGTTCTCATCGTAGGGAAGGGGTAGAAGGTTACGGGGAGGCGCCTAACGCGCCTGTTTTAAAAACGACAAATTGTTACAGTTGTTGCTATTGTTGCACGAGATTAACTGCTAGCTTAGTTTAATATGGTTTCGGTTAAGAACATACCCTTTTCTCGAAAGGACATCAGTCACGTGAAGTTTACCCAGCGCATCACTGCCCTCTGCGCCTCCCTCCTCGTGGCAGTAAGCTTGTCCCAGGCTCCGCAGGCCGCCGCCGGCGAGCGAAACCTCGTCGCCTTTGGCGACTCCGTATTGGCGGATCCGCAGCTAGATGTTTACCTCTCCTCGCGCCTCGGCTCCTCCAACCGCAACCCGAGCCTCGACTGCCCCTCCGGCAATAACTACGCCAAGCGCGTCGCGTCCAAGCTGGGCATGCCGGTGGCGGATTTCTCCTGCTCCGGTGCGGTCTCGATGTCCCAGGGTCCGCAGATGAACGCGCAGGTCGATGATGCCATCCGTCGTGGCGCGCTCAGCCCGGACACCCAGCGCGTACTCTATGCGGGCGGCTTTAACGATACGTATAACAATGCCCAGCTTTCTGACGCCAACATGCGCGCCCGCTTTGTTGGCGCAAATGCGCCGATTATCAACAAGATTCGTGCAGCAGCCCCCAATGCCCGCATTCAGATCGTGGGTTATCCGACCATCGGCTCGGGCGACCGCTACTGCCTCCTCCACTTTGGTCCGAAGCCGGCCGATGCCACGGCTCTGCCGATGGTGCAGCGCTATGAAAACGTCACGCAGTGGATGCAGGTGGACCTAGCGCACGCGACGGGTACCGAGTTCGTGGACATGAAGCCGATGACCTGGGATCGTGGAATGTGCGCCGATGCCAATAAGCGACTGTGGGCGGGTCTGGTGGACTTCTCTGCCGGTCCCGGAAACCTGCCGCTGCACATTAATGCGCGCGGTCACGAGTTTGTGGCCAATCACCTCGCTAGCTTCTAGAAGCGTGTTCTTCTGGCTTTTAGGCCCGGGCTACGTTGCCCGGGCCTTTCGCGTACCCTCGCGGACATGACTGTTAATGAAAACCTTAATGAAAATAAATCTCAGCAAGGCTCGGAGGTTGTCCGTGGCGTGATTGCGCGCGCCAAGGGCGAGCCCGTCGAGACCGTCAACATCGTCGTGCCCGCTCCGGGCGAGCACGACGTCGTGGTCAAGATTCAGGCCTGCGGCGTCTGCCACACCGACCTGGCTTACCGCGATGGCGATATCGAGGATGCCTTCCCGTTCTTGCTTGGGCACGAGGCGGCGGGCGTCGTGGAGCGCGTGGGCGATGCTGTTACCCACGTCGAGGTCGGTGACTTCGTGGTCCTGAACTGGCGTGCAGTGTGCGGCGAGTGCCGCGCTTGTAAGAAAGGTGAGCCGAAGTACTGCTTCAACACCCACAATGCCTCCGCGAAGATGACGCTCGCGGACGGGGATAAGGATGCCGGCACTGAGCTCACCCCGGCGCTCGGCATCGGCTCCTTCGCGGAGAAGACCCTGGTTCATGAAGGCCAGTGCACCAAGGTCAATCCGGAGGCAGACCCGGCCGCCGCGGGCCTGTTGGGCTGTGGCGTGATGGCAGGCTTGGGTGCTGCGGTCAACACCGGTGACGTCAAGCGCGGCGAGTCCGTCGCGGTCTTTGGCTGCGGTGGTGTCGGCATGGCAGCCATCGCCGGCGCGGTGCTGGCGGGTGCCTCCAAGGTCATCGCCGTGGACCTGGATCCAGACAAGCTGGAGCTGGCCAAGAAGTTCGGTGCGACCCACACCATCGCGGCGAAGGACAAGTCCGAGGACGAGGTCATCGAGGCAGTCCGTGAGCTCACCGATGGTTTCGGTACCGACGTGGCTATCGATGCCGTGGGCATCCCAGCCACCACCCGCCAGGCCTTCTACTCCCGCGACCTGGCCGGCCGCATGGTCATGGTGGGCGTCCCGAACCTCACCAGCCGCTTCGACGTCCCAGCCATCGACTTCTTCGGCCGCGGCGGTTCCCTCAAGTCCTCCTGGTATGGCGACTGCCTGCCGGAGCGCGACTTCCCCATGTACGTTGACCTCTCCCTGCAGGGCCGCTTCCCGCTGCAGGACTTCGTGTCCGAGCGCATTGGCCTCGACGACGTGGAGGAGGCCTTCGCTACCATGAAGGCTGGCAAGGTACTTCGATCCGTAGTGGAGCTGTAAATGATTATCGAACAGTTTGTAACCTCAGGAAAGTTCCGCCTGGATGGCGGTGAGTGGGACGTGGACAATAACGTCTACATCCTGGCCGCAGGCGGCGCGTCAAGCGACGCCGAGTGCTACATCGTCGATCCTTCCCACGACGCCGAGCGCGTCATCGACGAGGTAGGAAAGCGCACCGTTAAGGGCGTTATCCTCACCCACGCGCACAACGACCACTGCGAGCTCGCGCCCCAGGTGGCTGAGCACTTCGGCGTGTCCGTGTACCTCCACCCGGATGACCGCCCGCTGTGGGAGGAAACGCACGAGGGTGCGACCTTCGTTCCGCTGGAGGATAACCAGCTATTCACCGTGGGCGATAGTGACTTCGTGGTCTTCCACACGCCTGGTCACTCGCCAGGGTGCGTGGTGCTCTACATCGCGGACGAAGCCACGCTTCTGTCGGGAGATACCCTTTTCAATGGCGGGCCCGGTGCCACCGGCCGCAAGTACTCCGACTTCGACGTCATCATCGAGTCCCTGCGCAACCGAGTGCTGAACCTTCCGCCGGAGACCCGCGTCCTGCCGGGGCACGGCGACGAGACCACCATTGGTGCTGAGGCTGCGCGTATCGACGAATACATCGCACGCGGCTACTAGGCCGGGGTGCGGGCAGCCTTGATGCCTGCCACCACCGTGGCGGCAAGTGAGAGCCCGAACCATACCCACGCGTCCGCTACGCCCGCGCTGAAAGCGCGGGCTTTTTCTTGCACCGCGAACTGCGCATCCGTGCTCAAGACTGCGGGCAAGGTTGCGGTGCCATAGCTGGCAATGAATAGCGCGCCGATGAGCACGAAAAACGCGCCCGACACAATGGACAAGGTGTTCGTGCGCACGGGGCCGAGGACCACCTCGCGTCCGCGCAGCCAGGACCACGAGCCCACATTGAGGCGCTCCCACAGCGCCGCCAGAACAAAGAGCGGTGCGGCCATGCCAGCGGCATACGCCACCATGATGATCCCGCCGTAGAGCGCGCTGCCGGACGCAGCAGCCGTGGTGAGCACAGCGCCTAAGAGTGGGCCCGCGCAAAAGCCCGCAAAGCCATAGACCGCGCCGAGCAGAAACACCTTTCCCCTCGCCTTACCGGACAGGGTATCCATGCCGGGGATGCGGAAACCACCGCCCAAGGCAGTAAAGATCCCCAGCGCGATGATGATCCAGCCCGCCACCGTGATGACCTGGCCGCGGTATTGCGCGAGGATTGCAGCCAGACCCATGCCGATGGGAACGAGCGTGGTACACAGGCCTAAGAAAAAGACCAGGGTTTTCAGCAGCAGCTGGCGCTGCGATTCAAAAGCATAGGCAAAGAAGGCTGGCACCAACAGCGCTGAGCAGGGGCTGATCAAAGCCAGCACACCGGCGATGACGGCGCCAAAAACTCCGATACTCATACGCTCACCCCCACTGCATAGCCTCCTAAGAACGCGGTCAGAACCACGAGCGCGATGAAGATCCACACGATGAGTGGCGGCTTATCCATTGGCCGCCTTGCCTAGCTGTTCCCGGATGGTCTGCTCAAAGACTTCCGGTGGCTGCGCGCCACCAATGAACTGATCCCCCACCACGAAGGCCGGGGTGCCCGTAATACCAATCTGGGAGGCATAGCTGGTGGCCTTCTCGATGACCTCGGTGTAGGTATCATCCGTGGCCTGCTGGCGGAACTTATCCAAGTCCGCAACGCCGGCCTTCTCGGCGAACTTCATGAAGTCCTCGATGCCGAATTCTGGGTGGCCATTGATGTCCTTGCTAGCGGTGTAGAGCTCGTGCTTGAACTCCTGGAACTTGCCCTGTGCCGCCGCCGCGCGCCCGGCCTTGGCAGCATCGACGGCGGCAGGACCGTTAACGGGGAAGTCATTCCACTCGATGCGCACCAGGCCCTTCTCCACGTACTTCTTGAGGAGGTCTGGCTCAGTGACGTTGGCGTGGCGGGAGCAGAACGGGCACTCGAAATCAGAGAACTCCGAAATCACCACGGGGGCATCCACTGCGCCCACGGCGAAAGGATCATCCTCCTTCTTGCGGTGAACCACCGTGATATCGCCGCTCTTGGTGTCACCGCCGGGGCCGAATACCATCGGGTCCCCCTTCCCGTCGGAGAATTTCGTGCCGGGCGTGGCCTTGTCAGCATCCTTCGCCAGGTCTTGGGTTGGCGCCGCGCTCGTCGAAGTCTCCTGCGCCGCTTGAGTCCCGGCATCGCCGGAAGAATTGCGCTCTGCCAGCAGGAAGCCGATGATGATAGCCAGAACTACAACGAGCACCAACAGGCCCCACGCCACGGGGCTGATGGTGGATAGCGCTGATTTCTTGGGATTGCTGGTGGGGCGGGAGGATGAAGTAGGCATGCGATTACCTTAACGCGTCTAGGCCCGTTTGGGTGATGGTGGCCTCTGATGCTGCGTGGGGACGCTTTGGCAAGTACGGATCGATCAAATTAGGTCCCAGATCCCGTGGGCGATTTTCGGTCCTTATTTGATCGAAATGCACCTCGGTCTCAGCTCTCTTGGGCAGCGGCCAGGAGATAGCGGCCATAGCCGGACTTCAGGAGGGGCTCGGCCAGCTCGGTGAGTGCGGCGGCATCGATGAAGCCCTCCTCGAAGGCGGCAACCTCCGGTGAGCCGATGACGGTGCCGGTGCGTTTTTGCATCACCTCCACGTAGGCCGAGGCCTCACTCATGGAGTCCACCGTGCCGGTGTCCAGCCAGACATCACCGCGCTGCAAGCGTTTGACGCGCAGCTGCCCGCGGCGCAGGTATTCCTCGTTGACGGTGGTGATTTCTAACTCCCCGCGTGCGCTGGGCGTAATGGACTTGGCAATCTCCACCACGGAATTGTCATAGAAATACAAGCCCACCACGGCGTGGTTGGATTTGGGCGCGGCGGGCTTTTCCTCGATGGACAGGGCTTGGCCAGACTCATCAAACTCGACAACACCATAGCGCTGCGGATCGGAGACCTCGTAGGCAAAGATGATGCCGCCGCCCGGGTGGCTGCACTCATTCAGCGCCGTGGAGAAGCCGTGGCCGTCAAAGATGTTGTCACCCAAAACGAGGGCCACGTCATCCTCGGCGATGAAGTCCTCCGCAATGAGGAAGGCCTGGGCCAAACCTTCGGGCCGGGGTTGGACCGCGTAGTGCAGCATGAGGCCTAGTTGGGAGCCGTCGCCAAGCAGGCGTTGGAAGGCGGCCTGGTCTTCTGGGGTGGTGATGATGAGGATCTCGCGTATGCCGGCCTGGATCAGGGTGGTCAGAGGGTAGTAGACCATCGGCTTGTCATAGATGGGCATGAGCTGCTTCGAGATGCCCTTGGTGATGGGGTAGAGGCGGGTCCCTGAACCGCCAGCGAGGATGATGCCCTTCATGGGCTTCAAGCTTAACGGAGGGGTCCCGCGCCGGGGTGCGGCGGCGCGGGCTGGCGAACATAACACTTAACTTCCCACTCAACATAACACCTGGGAAGCTAAGTGTTATGTTAAGTGTTATGCCGGGTAAAGGCCCAGGTAAAGCGCTAAAGCGGCCCGCCAATTCATCGGCTTAAAGCCGGTGGCTTCAATCTTGGACAGGTCGAAGGTGGACTCCTTCGGGCGGGGAGCTTCAGGCCCGGCGATCTCGCGGTACTGCTCGGTGCTGACCGGCGTGACACCAGCGGGGTCTTGGCCCACGCCGGTGAAGACGGCCATGGCGATTTCATCGCGACCCACCGCATCACCGGAGTTGGAGATGTTGTACACGCCGTACTCGGCTTTGGTCTTGAGCAGGTGGATGATGCCCTTGGCCAGGTCCTCGGCGAAGGTGGGGCGCCCGCGCTGATCATGGATGACGGAGGGCTTGACCCCCTTAGCCGCCAGCGAGCGCATCGTGGCCATGAAGTTGGCTCCATCGCCGAAGACCCAGGAGGTACGGATGACATAGTGGCGCGGCGCGGTTTGCGCGGCGGTATCGCCCGCGGCTTTCGATGCCCCATAGGCCGACAGCGGGGAAGGCATTTCATCCTCGGAGTGGACCTCGTTAGAGCCATCGAAGATGTAATCACTGGAGACGTGCACCAAGGTCAGGTTATTCTCCGCCGCAATGCGCGCGAGCTTCGCCGGGGCGGAAGCGTTGACCGTCCAGGCCGCGGCGCGATCGTCCTCCGCACCGTTGACATCGTTATAAGCCGCGCAGTTGATGATGGCGGAATACTGCTTCCACGGGCGGGCAGGCGGGTTGGTGATATCGAAATCCTCGTGCCCACAGAACTCCACCGCGCCCAGACCAGCGGTGGGCAGGAATTTCTTTAAAGCGCGGCCCAGCTGCCCGTTGGCGCCGGTGACCAGGATGCGGCGCGGGGGCATGGGGGAGACGTCGGCAAGCGCGGGGTGTGCCTTGTCTTTGTCGGAGATCTCCGTCGGCTCCAGCGGCCACTCCACCATGTTGAGGTTGACGCAGGTGTAGTCCGCATCCGGGGACCAGTGGTCATTGACCAGGTAGGAGTAGGCGCAGGCCTCCAGCGCCTGGAAACCGTTGGCCACGCCGCGCGGCACGAAGACCGCCACGTCTTCGCGCAGCTCGTGGGTCACCAGCTGCCCGAAGGTGGCAGAGCCCTCGCGCAGATCGCACCACGCACCGAAGGCCCGGCCGGAAGCCACGGAGACGAGCTTGTCCCAGGGCTCCGCGTGCAGCCCGCGCGTAACCCCCTTCTCCGCATTGAAGGAGACATTATTCTGCACCGGTTGGAAGTCCGGCAAACCTGCCGCCACCATCTTCTCACGCTGCCAGTTCTCCTTGAACCAGCCGCGGTTATCCCCGTGGACGTCGAGCTCCACAATGAGCAGGCCCTCAATGGCCGTTGACTGCACCTTCATGGAAATTTACTGTCCTTGCTTCGCGTAGTTGGCTTCGACTTCTTCCTTGCCTGGGCGCCACCAGTCCTCGTGGGCGCGGTACCACTCAATGGTGGCAGCCAAGCCCTCGCGCAGATCCGTGTAGCGCGGGCTCCAGCCCAGCTCGCGGCGCAGTTTGCTGGCATCCATGGCGTAGCGCTGATCATGGCCCGGGCGGTCCGCCACGTGGATGTAGTTCGCGCGGCCGTCGTCAGTAGCACCCAACAGCTCACAGATCATCTCGATGACCTGGCGGTTATTCGTATCCTCCTGGTCGGCACCGATGTTATAGGTCTCACCGATGCGCCCGCGGTCCAGGATGGCAAGCACCGCCTCGTTGTGATCATCCACGTGAATCCAATCCCGCACCTGCTCGCCCGTGCCATAAAGCTTGGCGGGCTGGCCCAGAAGCAGGTTGGTGATTTGCCGCGGAATGAACTTCTCAATGTGCTGGTAAGGTCCGTAATTATTGGAGCAATTCGAAATGGTTGCCCGCAACCCAAAACTGCGCACCCACGCGCGCACCAGGTGATCCGAACCGGCCTTCGTGGCCGAATAGGGCGAAGAGGGGTTATAGGGAGTCTCCTCCGTGAAGTAGGTATCGGCGCCAATCTCCAAGTCACCAAAAACCTCATCGGTGGAAACGTGATGGAAGCGCACATCGTGGCGGCGGCAGGCCTCCAACAGCACGAAGGTTCCCATGACGTTGGTGTGGAGGAAGGGCGAAGGATCCCGCAGCGAATTATCATTGTGGGATTCCGCGGCGAAGTGCACCACGGCATCCGTCTGGGCCACGAGCTTGTCGACGACCCCCTCATCCGCCACGTCCCCCACCACCAGGGTGGCGTCCACGCCGTCAAGGTTGGCGCGGTTGCCCGCGTAGGTGAGCTTGTCCAAGACGGTGATGTCTACGTCGGGCCGTTGCTGGGCTACGAGCCTCACGAAGTTTGCACCAATAAAGCCGGCACCGCCGGTAACAAGCATCCTGCGCATGGTGAACAAGTCTAGACCGGGAACTTGGGCAGCGCGGTGTGGTTGAGCCACTCGTCCAACAAAGCATCGACCGCAGCAGGATCTGCCGCTTCCTTCTTCACACGGCTGATGAGATCCTCCGGGGTGACCACGGAGTGCTGGGATGCGGTGAGGTAATCCCGGACCGTGCGGAAGAAGACCTCATCGCCCACGAGGCGGCGAAGTGCGTGAACAGTCAGCGCGCCGCGCTTGTAGACGCGGTCATCGAACATGTCGCGCGTGCCCGGATCACCGAGCACGATGTCCTGCTTCTTGCGTGCGAGCACTTGATAGTGCGAACGCGCCGATTCATGCACCGGACGGCCATGCGCGTGCTCGAACCACAGCCACTCGCAGTAGCAGGCAAAACCTTCGTTGAGCCAGATATCCTTCCACTCACTAAGGCCCACGGAGTTGCCGAACCACTGGTGGGACAGCTCGTGGGCGATGAGTCGCTCAAAGAGGTGGTCGCCCTTGACGTGGTTGGATCCGAAAATGGACAGGCCTTGGGCCTCCAGCGGGATCTCCAGCTCATCATCGGTGATGACCACTTGGTAGTCGGGGAAAGGGTAGTGGCCGAAGAGCGAGGAATAGAAGTCCAGCATTTCCTGCTGTTGGGCGAACTCTTCGAGGACTACCTGCTTCAGGCGAGCCGGCGCCCAAGCGCGGACGTCTCGGCCCAGGTCAATCTCTGAGTATTCGCCGATCTGCACCGTGGCGAGGTACGTGGCCATAGGGTGCTTGACGCGGTAGTGCCAGCGCGTCATGGAACCGCCTGCGCTGCGGCGGGAGACCAGCTTGCCGTTGGAAATCACCACGAAAGGATCGTCAGCGGTGATGCGAATATCGTAGGTGGCCTTTTCCGACGGGGTGTCATCGCAGGGGAACCAGCTGGGTGCACCGTTGGGTTGGCTGGCCACCAGGGAGCCGGAATCTGTTTCCTCCCAGCCGATTTCACCCCACGGCGTGCGCAGCGGTCGCGGCGAGCCGCCATAGCGAATGTGCAGCTCAAACTCTTGGTTCTCCACGATGGTGTCGGCAAAGGTCAGCCGCAGTTTGCCGGCGGACAGGCGAAACTTGGCCACGCGGGGTGCGTGTTTCGCCGTGATGCGGCGAGCCACCATGGCGCCGCCGAGGTCAAGCGTGAGTTTGTCAAAGTCCTCCAGCGCGCGAATGTGGAGGATGGCTTCGCCCTGCAGCATGTTGGGTTCCACGCGGTAGGTCAGGTCCAAGTCATAGTGGGTGACCTCGAAGCCGAGGTTGAAATCCACCCTCGTGTAGCTATCCCGAGTAAGTGCAGCGCGGTCGCGAGCGGCGGAGATATGCGAAAGGGCGGTAGAAAGCAGCTTCATAATGCCGCTATCCTACCGCCCTGTCTGGGTTATCCGAAGCCAGGGGAGCGAGCACGCCGCGCCAGACCGTGGGGCGACACGCTCCGCTCACTTTTTAGGAGTTGAAAGCTTCCTCAAAGGTGGGCCAGGACTTCACCAGGTCCTCGCGCCAGCCCGGCCAGGAGTGCGTGCCCACGTTGCGGAAGTTGTAGGTGGCTGGAATGTTCTGCTTATCCAGCTTGGCCTTGAGCATGTGGGTGCAGTGGTTGACCGCGGCCTCGATGATGCCGCCCTCAACCTGCAGCTGTGCCGAACCCGCGTAGGCGGCCAGCGGGCTGTAGCCCTTGTTCATGTAGTAGGACGGGGTATCCTGCTCACCCGCGAAGCCCGATGCGGAGGAAATGTACAGCTTGGTGCCGCGCAGTTTCTCGGAGTTCATCAGGGCATCGTTGTAGCGGTTGTAGTCACCGCCCATCGGGCCCCACATCTGTTCCGGTTCTCCGCCGCCGCGGTTCACGGTGAGGCGCAGGAACTGGTACTCCGTGGGGTAGGCGGTTGCGGCGCAGCCGGCGAAGGAACCAACTGCGTCATAGAAACCCTGGTTGTGCTGCGCCAGCAGCAGGGAAGACGTTGCGGACATGGACATGCCGGCAACGGCGCGCTTGTTGCTTGCGTTCAGGCGAGACTCCAGCGGGTCAGGCAGCTCCTTGGTCAGGAAGGTCTCCCACTTCTGTGGGCCCTTGAGGTACTTGCCGTTGGGCTCCTCCAGCCAGTCGGTGTAGTAGGAGAAAGCACCTGCCTGCGGAACGACAACGTTGACGTCCTTGTCCGCGTAGAAGTCCACGGCATCGGACATGTACAGCCAATCGGAGTCCTGCTCCGCGGAACCGGCGCCGTTGAGCAGGTACACGGTCGGGCGGTCCGGGTTCTTAGCAGGGATAACAGCCAGCGGAATCGCGCGGCCGTTCATGGCCGGTGACGTAGCCTCCAGCTTGAGAACGCGGGCGTCATCTTTGAAGTGCTCGTACCACTTCTGGCTCTGCACCTCCGGGGTGACGTTCAAGTCCGAGATGGTGGACAGCGGCGTGTCACCCGCAACCTGCTGCGGGGTGATGGTGGCCGCACCCGCAACGGGGCTGATAAGCGCGGCAGCGCAGAGCGCGCCGGCGGCGAGGAGAGAGCTAAGACGCTTCATTACGTTCCTTATTTAACAATCAATATGGCGAGTTGAGCTTACTGTTCGATGGCCTCAGGGGCTACTGGCCGGGAGTCGGCCGGGGTCTTGGGATCGTTCTCGGCCTCTTCCATATTCTGCTTATCGGCATCCTCAGCTTTGGCGTTAGCGTCCGCGTTCACCGCGCTTTCCGACGCCCGCGTGGAGACCGGCTCCACCGGCAGGCCAAAGGCACGAGCGAAGGTGGGCCAGGAGGAGTTGATGTCATCGAACCAGCCCGGCCAGGAGTGGGTACCGGTATTGCGCAGGTTGAAATCCGCTTTGACACCTTCGCGCTGCAGTTTTGCCTGCAGGTCGTGGGTACACGCGTTCATCGCTGCCTCGATGACGCCGCCTTCCACCACCAGGGTGGAGGAGGACTTCAAGGCTCCGGCCAGGCCTTGCTTTTCAATCCTGGACGAACCCAGATCGTTCATTCCGGCAAACCCCGAGTTAGCGGAGACGTAGACCTGGGAATTACCCATGTTGTTCTTAGTGGCGTTGATGAGTCCATCGTTGTAGCGGTTGTAGTCACCGCCCATCGGTCCCCACATCTGCTCGGTGCTTCCACCGCCGCGATTCACGGTCAGCTGCGTGTAGAAGTTCGGCAGTGGAGTCGAGGTGGCCGCACAGCCAGAGAAGGACCCGATAGCGTCATAGAAGTTGGGGTTGTGCTGGGCCAGGACGAGCGAAGAGGTAGCAGACATGGACATGCCTGCGATGCCGCGCTTGCCGTTGGCGTTGATGTGCTTCTCCAGCGGTCCCGGTAGCTCCTTGGTGAGGAAGGTCTCCCACTTCTGCGGGCCCTTGAGGTAGCTGCGGTCCGGGCTGGTAACCCAGTCGGTGTAGTAGGAGAATGCGCCTGCCTGCGGGATGACGACGTTGACGTTTCGGTCACCGTAGTAGTCATCGAGTTCTTGGGTGCCCTCCTTGTTGGGATCCAAGTCTTCGCGCGTGGTGGCTATCAGCCAGTCCATGCCCTGCTCGGCACCGCCAGCACCGTTGAGTAGATAAAGGGTGGGGCGGGAAGAATCAAAGGTGCCGTCTGGGGTAATTACTGCAAGAGGGACGGTGCGGTCCATCGCTGGTGCGGTGGCATTGAGGGCCTTGACGCTCTGACGGTAGTCCGGGTATTTCAGGACGTAGCCCATCCACTGCTTGCTGTCCGGGATCTCATTGACGTCAACGTCCTTAAAAGTGACGTTCTTACCAATGGCGTCTTCATATTCTTGGCGGGAGGGCGACGGGTTTCCGGCGGAGTCCTTGGGCAGGTACTTTTCAATCTCCCCGTAGATGTCGAGCTCGGAAATGGTGGACGGTGTGGCATCACCGCGGATTTGTTCCGGGGTGACCTCGGATGCGCCCGCGGTAGGGGATGCTACGGCGCCAAGTGCTAGGGCAGTGGCTGCCGCAAGCGTCGTGAGAGAGCGCGCAATCTTCATAGAATCTCGCTTTCTAAGTGATGAGCGGAAATGTAGGGGCAAGTGTAAAAGATGCTCCGGACACGCCACCCATGAGATGGGCAATAGTGCTGGTAGATGGGAATTTCAGCACCCCAAGATAAGGGTAACGTGTTTAAACATACCAAGATATTAAAGTTAATGGTGGTATTGAAGTGGAAACCGTGTCATAATCTTTCCGTGCGTTAACGTGGGCTATGTAACGCAATGCCCGGCCTATTCGTTAGTCGAACCAGATGCGGAGACCGTTACTGCGGCGGCCGTCCTGCAAGGCAGAAGGTGGCAGTGCCGCATAGTGACATCGCACGAGGCCGTGAAGGCTGCTAGAAGACCAACAGAAAGAAGAAGAATGAACCTCTTTGACACCATCCTCGTTTCCATCAACCAGGTACTGGGCCAGTTCGCTCACTCCGGCTCCTCTACTTCCTCCAAGATTGCCCTGGATTGGGGTCTTTACTAAACAGCTGCGGGGCGTGCGGCCCCACGTTTCTCTCCCCCTAATCGCCCCCTCGGGTGGTTGGGGGTTATTTTGTGCGTTGTGTGCCCTCTACGCATCAGTGCACTGTGGCTTGCGTATCAGGAATGTTATGGACTGATATGAGAGCACAGCGTGGGGGTGGTGGGACAGCGGGCACAAAGTTACGTATCCTATAGGGCGTGACTAATGAACATTTTGACGTTGTAGTACTCGGCGCGGGCCCCGGCGGCTACGTGTCCGCCATCCGCGCTGCCCAGCTGGGCAAGAAGGTTGCCGTTATTGAGAAGCAGTACTGGGGCGGTGTCTGCCTCAACGTGGGCTGCATCCCGTCCAAGGCTCTTCTTAAGAACGCTGAGGTTGCGCACACCTTCAACCATGAGGCAAAGGCCTTTGGTATTTCCGGCAATGTTTCCTTTGACTTCGGTGTTGCGCACAAGCGCTCCCGCAAGGTCTCGGAGGGCATCGTCAAGGGCGTGCACTACCTGATGAAGAAGAACAAGATTACGGAGATCAATGGCCTCGGCTCCTTCAAGGACGCCAAGACCATCGAGATTACCGAGGGCGATGACAAGGGTAAGACCGTTACCTTTGACAACTGCATTATCGCCACCGGCTCCGTCGTCCGTTCCCTTCCGGGCGTGGAAATCGGCGGCAATATCGTGTCCTTCGAGGAGCAGATCCTCAGCGATGAGGCCCCGGATTCCATGGTGATCGTCGGCGCAGGCGCCATCGGTATGGAGTTTGCTTACGTTCTGGCCAACTATGGCGTAGACGTGACCATCGTGGAGTTCATGGACCGCGTCCTTCCGAACGAGGACAAGGATGTATCCAAGGCCATCGCCAAGGAATACAAGAAGCTTGGTGTGAAGCTCCTGACTGGTTACAAGACCACCGCCATCACGGATAACGGTGACAATGTCACCGTTGAGGTCGAGTCCAAGGACGGCTCCAAGACCGATACGCTGACCGTGGACCGCTGCATGGTCTCCATCGGCTTCGCCCCGCGCACCGAGGGCTACGGTCTGGAGAACACCGGTGTCGAGCTCACCGAGCGCGGCGCCATCGCTATTGATGACTACATGCGCACCAACGTTGAGGGCATCTACGCTATCGGTGACGTCACCGCGAAGCTGCAGCTCGCTCACGTGGCCGAGGCGCAGGGTGTCGTGGCTGCTGAGGTCATCGCCGGCGCTGAGACCCAGCTGCTGGGTGACTACATGAACATGCCGCGCGCCACCTTCTGTAACCCGCAGGTGGCCTCCTTCGGCTACACCGAGGAGCAGGCTCGTGAGAAGTTCGCTGACCGCGACATCAAGGTTGCTACCTTCCCGTTCTCCGCTAACGGTAAGGCAGCTGGTCTGAATGAGACCGCGGGCTTCGTCAAGCTCATCGCCGACGGCGAGTTTGGTGAGCTCATTGGTGGTCACATGGTGGGCTCGAACGTGTCCGAGCTGCTGCCGGAGCTGACCCTGGCGCAGCGCTTCGATCTCACCGCAGAGGAGATCGGACGCAACGTTCACACTCACCCGACGCTGTCTGAGGCTATGAAGGAAGCAGCCGAGGGCATCGGCGGCCACATGATTAACCTCTAAGAGCTAAAACAAGAACACTCCCCCTCATCCCATCGACGTGAATCGGTGGCGGTGAGGGGGAGTGTTGGTTTTAGCGCCGAAGCGCGACTGGCCTTAGCCGAAGAGCTTGGAAGACAGTGCGAACGGTGCGTTGACGATCGTCAGCACGAGCTTCTGGATCTGGCCAAGGAAGTTCTCGCCAAAGCTGGACATAATAATAATCCTTTCTGTTGGTGATTATCGGTCGCTGACCATGATAGAACAACCGAGTCGGGAAAATCCATCAGATTTGGCAATGAAAACCATGGGGTGGGGCTTGTAGGACAATGTATAGCGCCGAGGGTTTGGGTCATAATTCCAGCTCATCGCACTAAGTAGGCCCCTTTCTTGCCTCAGCATCTTTTTTCGGAGGCTTTCGCTCGATGGAGAGTGCTCCCCAGCTTTTAAGATTCATCTGCGTTAACGGCGTAAAGATGGATGATTTAAAACCTGCGCGATTACGCCGTTAACTAGCTTTAGTTAATAGGGGGCCACTGCAGAGCGGTGGGCGTCGACGACAAGCTGTTCGTTAATGGCGGGAAATGCCCGCTGGGAGCAATTCTGGCGCGGGCAGGTGCGGCAGCCGGCGCCAATGGGAGTGGCGGCGGAAAGGGCATTGAGGTCTAGCCCCTGGGCGTACACGGTGCGATTAGCATGACGTGCCTCGCAGCCCAGACCGATGGAAAAGAGCTTGTTCGTATCCCCAAAACGGCCTTGTGGGTAGCTCACCGTTCGTGAGATCCATAGGTAATTGCGCCCATCTGGCATCTGCGCCAGCTGACGGGAAATGGTGTTGGGGCGTGAGAAGGACTCGTACACATTCCATAGGGGGCAGGTGCCGCCGGAGTTGGAGAAGTGCACGCCGGTGGCGGATTGGCGTTTGGACATGTTGCCGGCGCGGTCAACGCGCACGAAGGTAAAGGGGATGCCGCGCTTGTTGGGGCGCTGCAGCGTGGAGAGGCGGGAGGCAATCGTCTCGTAGCCCACTCCGAAGACATTGCAGAGGTATTCCACGTCGTACCCCGACTGTTCGGCTTCGCTATGGATGAGGCCATACGGGAGGAGCGTGGCCGCAGCGTAATAATTGGCGATACCCCGCTTGGCCAAGTTGATGGAGGCCTCTGAAGTAAACGGTTCTTCCTCCACGAGCTCGTCGAAAAGCGCGCCCGCTTCGAGGAAGCCAAGCTCAGCTGCCATGCGGAAGGCGCGCTGGCCGACGCTCAGCCGGCTGGCAAGGCGAAGGGTCCCGCTGTCCTTGTCGAAGCGGTGCAGCGTGCCATCCATGCGATCGGTGGTGAGGATCTCCACGCCGTGCTGGGTGGTGAGTCTGTCGTCCAGAGCCTGTTCGATGTCGCGGATGTGGAAGGGGACGACGTCGAGCTCCGCGGAGATCGCCTCTGCATGCTGATCTAACTCATCGAGATAATTCTGGCGGGCATAGAAGAAATCCCGAACCTCATCGTGCGGCATGGACAGCGCCTGGTTGCCGTCGGAGCGGCGGGTATCGGTGGCGAGGGAAAGCTTGTCGCGGATATTGCGGTAGCGGCGGTGAATGTCGACGAGCGTGCGCGCAACGGTGGGGTGGTTGTAAACCAGTTCGGACAATTCCTGTAATTCCACGGGGGAGGGGCAGATTTCTTGGTCCTGGACGACATCTTGAATCTCGGCGAGTAGCCGCGAGTCATCGTCACGGGAAAAGAAAGTGGCATCCACACCAAATGCTTCAGTAATCCTAAGCAAGACCGGAACGGTGAGGGGGCGTACGTCATGTTCAATCTGATTAACGTAACTAGCGGAAAGCCCCAGCGTAGCGGCGAGGGAGGCTTGGCTGAGATCACGTTCGCGGCGCAGCTGGCGCAGGCGCGAACCTACGTATGTCTTGCTCATGTGAGCTAGGTTACCTAGTGCCTTTCGGTCATAACAATAGTTTTGCAAGGAATGTGTGAAGCATTTTAACTTCGCTGCGAAGTGGGGGTGTTAGCGGGGCGTGAAGGGGCGGTGAGGGGTGTGTACCAAGCGAAAGTTTGACACCTAAAGGGGTAGGGTCGTCACTCGAGTCACACCCTGTGACAAAAGTCTCAACCGCGAAATGTTTTCGCAAGGTTAATATTGCGTAAAGCGAAGTGATCAAGGTAGACCGGCATAAGTCGGGGGACACTTAAGGCAACCCTTGCCTTAACTCATTTCTGTCAGGGGCCTGTAGGTGGGGGAGGGGGCGTTAAAAGCAAAGGGATAAGTAGTGGTCAGCGCGCAGTCCTGCGTAAGGTAAGGGCGACAATGGAGGTGTCATGTCTGTAAAAAATCCTGACCGTGAAGCCCTTGCTCACGGCCGCATTACTAATGAAACGATTCGTCCTAAGCCAGGAATTCCGTCCTGGGCTTTGAAACTGACGATGGCAATTACCGGTCTGTTCTTCGCGCTGTTCGTTGTAGGACACATGGCCGGCAACTTGAAGCTCTACCTGCCGGCCCACAACGGCGAGGAAGCCATCGATGCCTACGGCGCATTCCTGCGCAGCATGGGTGATCCGCTGATTCCGAGCGGGCACCTTCTGTGGATCATCCGCATCGTCTTGCTGGCGTGCGTGATCGCCCACATTTACGGCGCCTTTGCGCTGACCGCTCGCTCCAAGGCATCCCGCGGTAAGTTCAAGCGCACCAACCTGATGGGCGGCATGGATTCCTTCGCAACGAAGACCATGCTGGTGACCGGCGTCGTGCTGCTCCTGTTCATCGTCTTCCACATCTTGGACCTGACGATGGGTGTTCAGCCGATCGCTCCGGAGGCTTTCGCTCATGGCGAAGTGAAGGCCAACATGATCGCTACCTTCTCCCGCTGGCCGGTGACCATCATTTACATCGTTGCCATGCTCTGCCTCTTCCTGCACCTGACCCACGGCATCCGCCTTGCGGCTTCCGACCTGGGCATTACCGGTGCTAAGTGGCGCGAGGTCTTTGTCATCCTGGCGTACATCGTCCCGGCCGTCGTGTGCCTGGCAAACATCGTTATGCCGTTGTCCGTCGCCCTGGGCTGGGTCAGCTAAAGGAGTTTTGAACCCATGACTAACGCGAATACTGAACTCAAGCGCGAGCACCCGAACTTCTCGCACCCGCAGTCCATCGTCCCGGGTGTCAAGCCGGGCCGCATCCTGGAGTCCCACGAGCCGCACGGCGTCCCGATGAAGGACATGTGGAGCTACCAGAAGGACCACATGGAGCTGGTCTCCCCGCTGAACCGCCGCAAGTTCGAAATCATCGTCGTCGGTACCGGCCTGGCTGCTGGTTCCGCTGCGGCTGCCCTCGGCGAGTTGGGATACAAGGTGAAGGTCTTCACCTACCACGATTCCCCGCGTCGCGCGCACTCCATTGCTGCGCAGGGTGGTGTGAACTCTTCCCGCCACAAGAAGGTGGATAACGACTCCGCCTACCGCCACACCAAGGACACCGTCAAGGGCGGCGACTACCGCTGCCGCGAGTCCGACTGCTGGCGCCTGGCTTATGAGTCCATCCGCGTCATCGACCACATGAACGCCATCGGCGCTCCGTTCGCTCGCGAGTACGGCGGCACCCTGGCTACCCGTTCCTTCGGTGGCGTGCAGGTCTCCCGCACCTACTACACCCGTGGTCAAACAGGCCAGCAGCTGCAGCTGTCCACCACTTCTGCGCTGTACCGCCAGATTGGCCTGGGCAACGTGGAGCTCTTCGCTCACCACGATATGCAGGACGTCATCACCTACAACGACAACGGCACCAAGCGTGCCGGCGGCATTGTGACCCGTAACCTCATCACCGGCGAGCTCAAGGCCTTCACCGGCCACGCAGTCATCCTCGGTACCGGCGGTTACGGCAACGTCTACCACATGTCCACGCTGGCTAAGAACTCCAACGCTGGCGCCATGATGCGTGCGTACGAGGCTGGTGCTTACCTGGCTTCCCCGGCATTCATCCAGTTCCACCCGACCGGCCTGCCGGTCAATTCCGAGTGGCAGTCCAAGACCATCCTCATGTCTGAGTCGCTGCGTAACGACGGCCGCATCTGGTCTCCGATCAAGGAGGGCGATGACCGTCCTGCTAACGAGATTCCGGAAGAGGAGCGCGACTACTTCCTAGAGCGCCGCTACCCGGCCTTCGGTAACCTCGTCCCGCGTGACGTGGCTTCCCGTGCCATTTCCCAGCAGATCAACAAGGGTCTGGGCGTTGGTCCGCTGCACAACTCCGTGTACCTGGACTTCCGCGACGCCATCGAGCGTCTGGGCAAGGACAAGATCCGCGAGCGTTACTCCAACCTCATCGAGATGTACGAAGAGGCCATCGGTGAGTCCGCCTACGAGACCCCGATGCGTATCGCTCCGACCTGCCACTTCACCATGGGTGGCCTGTGGACGGACTTCAACGAGATGACCGCCATCGACGGCCTCTTCGCCGCCGGTGAGTGCTCCTGGACCTACCACGGTGCGAACCGCCTGGGTGCTAACTCCCTGCTGTCCGCTTCCGTTGATGGCTGGTTCACCCTGCCGTTCACTATCCCGAACTACCTGGCTCACCACCTGGGTGAGGCCAAGCTGGCCGAGGATTCCGCCGAGGCTAACGACGCCGTTGCTCGCGCACAGGCTCGCATCGACCGCCTCATGTCCATCCAGGGCGAGGATCCGCACGGCCCGGCGTACTACCACCGCCAGCTGGGTGACATCCTCTACTGGGGCTGTGGTGTGTCCCGTAATGTCGAGGACCTCAAGGTTGCCATCGAGAAGGTCCGCGCACTGCGCAAGGACTTCTGGGCTAACGTCCGCATCACTGGTGACGCTAACGACATGAACCAGGTCCTCGAGTATGGTCTGCGCGTTGCTGACTACATCGACCTGGGTGAGCTCATGTGTATTGACGCCCTTGACCGCGACGAGTCCTGTGGTGCTCACTTCCGCGAGGACCACCTCTCCGAGGACGGCGAGGCCGAGCGCGATGACGAGAACTGGTGCTTCGTTTCCGCATGGGAGCCGGGCGCTGCTGAGGGCGAGTTCATCCGCCACGCTGAGCCGCTGTACTTTGATTCGATCCCGCTGATGACAAGGAACTACAAGTAATGAAACTGACACTTGAGATCTGGCGTCAAGCCGGACCGACGCAAGAAGGCAAGTTCGAAACCGTGCAGGTTGACGACGCCGCCGAGCAGATGTCCATTCTGGAGCTGCTCGACCACGTCAACGACGGCCTCATTGAGGCCGGCACCGAGCCGTTCGCATTCGCTTCCGACTGCCGTGAGGGCATCTGTGGTACCTGTGGCCTCCTGGTCAACGGTCGCCCGCATGGCCCGGGTCAGAACACCCCGGCCTGCCAGCAGCGCCTGTTCCAGTTCAAGGATGGCGACACCATCAAGCTGGAGCCTTTCCGCTCCGCTGCCTACCCGGTCATCAAGGACATGATCGTGGACCGCGCCAAGCTGGACCACGTCATGGAGCAGGGCGGCTACGTGTCCATGGATGCGGGTACCGCTCCGGACGCTGACACCCTGCACGTCAACCATGAGACCTCCGAGTACGCCCTGGATCACGCCGCCTGCATAGGCTGCGGTGCCTGCGTGGCATCCTGCCCGAACGGTGCTGCTCACCTGTTCACCGGCGCCAAGCTGGTTCACCTCTCCCTCATGCCGCTGGGCAAGGAAGAGCGTGGCCGCCGCGCACGCAACATGGTGGACGATCTGGAGCAGAACTTCGGCCACTGCTCGCTCTACGGTGAGTGTGCCGACGTCTGCCCGGCTGGTGTGCCGCTGACCGCGGTTTCCGCGGTTACCCGCGAACGTGCACGTGCTGCTTTCCGCGGCAAGGACGACTAAGCTATAGTCATTCACAGGATTAACAGGAACGAGAGAAAGTTTCAGCCATGAGCGACCTCAACCCGGCAGTTGCTGATCACCACAGCGAGACCTACCCGGAGTTCTCCGGTAAGATTCAGGACTCCTACATCGAGGGATATGACCCCGTTTCTTACGGTGCACCGCACTCTTCTTTGCTGCGCACCTCCACCTGGGTGGGCATGGGCTTGGTTCTCTCGATCCTGCCGCCGCTGGGCATCCTGATCTGGGGCCTCGGCACCTGGCTTTACCCGGACGGTACCGCCGGTGCTGACTACCAGATCAACCTGATTGTGGGCGCCATCGCCAGCGTCGTCGTAGCCATCCTGGCTATCGTCTCCGTCAAGTATGGCCGCCGCTACTACCGCCAGTACCGCAAGGAAACCGGCCGCATCAACTAGGCACCTCCTAGGCCGTTGAACGCCTAAGTTTCTGTACTGACACCACCACAACCCCCACCTCCAAACACACATGGGAGACCATGTGAGGAGGTGGGGTTGTTGGTGTTTGTGGGGCGCGTGCCGGGCGGGAGAAAAGGGGGAGCGGGCGCTTGACGACGCCCCTACGGTGCCATACGCGTGAATGGCGCCGCAGGGAGCGACGCGAACACTAACCTGACTTGGCTCAAATTAGTGCCGAAGGGTTGGGGCGGTGATGTTGTCGACGAGGGTTTGGATTTCCGGGGGTAGTGGTACGGCGGCATGGATGGTTTCGCCACCAATGTTGAGATGTGCGGTGACCGCGTCTTGTTTCCTGGCGTAGATTGGGCGTGC